>CAYZHL010000281.1:0-1163 GCA_964478095.1 uncultured Clostridia bacterium
CGAGTAGGAGGATCGGCAAGAGCACCATGCGATTTGCGACGCCTCCAGTGATCGTGTCCGCTGGAACAGTTGCCGGGCCCATGGAGGGCCGAGGGCCGATGGCCCGGTGGTTCGATGAAGTGGTCCCGGACGATATGTTCGGCGAACGCACCGCAGAGAAGGCCGAGAGACGATTCATGGGGGACGCGGTCAAGATAGTGCTCAAGCAGGCCGCCGTCCAACCCCAGCAGGTGGATTACTTTATAGCCGGCGACCTGCTGAATCAGATAGTCACAGCCAGTTTTGTTGCCGAAGACCTGGGAATACCGTTCATTGGCGTGTATGGGGCCTGTTCCACGTCGGTTCAGGGCTTGGCTTTGGCGTCCGCCCTAGTTGATGCGGGGCTTGCGAATCTGGCGCTCGCAGCAACCAGCAGCCATTACCAGACAGCTGAGCGACAGTTCAGATACCCCATAGAGCTGAACATCCAGCGCAAGTCGACATCGCAGTATACCGCGACCGGAGCAGGGGCTGTACTGGTGGGGCAATCGGGAGGCAAGGTCAAGATCACCGAGGCCACCCTGGGGCGGGTGATAGACATGGGCGTCAAGGATCCGAATCAGATGGGCCCCGCCATGGCGCCCGCCGCAGCCGACACCATCTTCAACCACCTCGCCGACACCGGACGCGACCCCGGGTTCTACGACGTGATCATCACAGGCGACCTGGGCAGTGTGGGATCGGAGATACTGCTCGAGCTGATGCAGCGCAGGGGAGTGCCTCTGGGCGGCAACTACGCCGACGGCGGCGTGTTGCTGTTTGGCGGAGTGCGCGGCACAGGTGTGGGAGGCAGTGGTTGCGCCTGCTCAGCGTTGATAACGGAAGGTTTCGTGTGGAAGCGGATGTGCGACGGCGAGATCAGGCGGGCTCTGATCGTGGCCACGGGGGCTCTGCTATCGCCGCTCACCTGGCAGCAAGGCGAGTCGGTGCCTTGCATCGCCAATGCAGTCGCGCTTCAGCTCTGAGTTGCTCAGGTAATTGGGGGGAGAGTTCCTGGACTACGTAATCGCGTTTCTGGTGGGAGGCGCCATTTGCGCGGCTGGCCAGCTCCTGCTGGATGTGGCCAAGATTCCTCCAGCACACATGCTGGTGCTCTTCGTCGTGGTCGGCGCCCTCGTCGAGAC
>CAYZHL010000281.1:1173-2244 GCA_964478095.1 uncultured Clostridia bacterium
TCGGGGTTCGGGGTGTATGACCGGCTTGTGGAGTTCGCAGGCGCCGGGGCGCTGGTGCCGGTGTCCGGCTTCGGGCATTCCATCAGTCGCGGATCTCTGCTCGAGGCACGAAGACTGGGAATGATAGGGCTGTTTACCGGGGCCTTTGAATTCACAGGGCTGGGAGTAGCCACTGCCGTGTTCTTCTCGGCCCTTATCGCTCTGGTGGCCAATCCGAAAGCATGAGCCTGGTTGTGGGAGTGCCGCGCGCCCTCCTATTCCACGAGTATGGCCCCCTCATGCTGGAATTGCTGCGCCAGTGCGGCGCCAGGGCCGTGCTTTCTCCTGTGACGAACAAGCAGATCCTCGAGGCAGGGCTGGAGACCTGTGTTGACGAGGCCTGCCTTCCGGTCAAGACCTTCTTCGGGCATGCCGCCTATCTTGCTCAGCGGGTAGACGCTCTGTTCGTTCCGAGGTTCGTGAGCGTTGAGCGAGGGGCGTACATCTGCCCAAAGCTAATGGGATTACCCGACATGATACGTGCGAGGGCGCCGGGCGCGCCCAGGATAATCGATCCGTGCATCGATATGTCGCGAGGGTTTGCGACGACGGCAAGGTCCATCGCCCAGCTGGCGCCGGCGCTTGGCGTGAGCCGCGGCCGCCTGGGGATTGCGTTGACAAAATCCATGAAGGCGGCATCCATCGGCGCCGGCGCGCCACTCGACGACGGGCGAACTGACGCAATCGGCAGCGGAGTACGTATAGGCGTTCTCGGGCATGACTACAACCTCAACGATCCGTATATCAGCCTGGATCTAGTCGGCAAGATACGGCACTTGGGGGCTGCGACCGTGACGGCCGGCGCCTACTCGCGCAGGGAGACGGCCAGGTGGGAGCGGCAACGAGCCCAACGAGGAGCCAAACGTCTCTTCTGGACATTCGGTCGCCGCCTTCTGGGAGCGGCGTACCGATGGCTCGACACAGGCGAGGTAGACGGCATCGTACATCTGATGAGTTTCGGATGCGGGCCGGAATCATTCATCGCTGAGGTCATCCAGCATGAGGCGAGCGACCGCGACTCGGTTCCCCTAA
>CAYZHL010000281.1:2424-3668 GCA_964478095.1 uncultured Clostridia bacterium
ATGTCGACGAGCAGTCGGCGGAGGCCGGGCTCTCCACGCGCCTGGAGGCATTTATCGACACGGTAGCTATGAGGAAGTGCGAACATGCGAATCACCTTTCCACATCTAGGCAACCTGTGGATACCCGTTAAGGCGTTCCTGCGTTCGCTGGGCCACGACGTGGTCACGCCGCCCCCGACTACCAAAAGGACTCTGTCGATGGGGGCGAGGCATACCCCTGACGGCGCGTGCCTTCCTCTGAAGGTGACCATGGGCAATTTCATCGAAGCGGCTGAACTCGGGGCCGATACCATCCTCATGGTGGGCGGAATCGGGCCGTGCAGGCTGGGATACTACTGCGAGCTTCAGCGCCGCGCGCTAGCCAGGGCCGGCTGCAATGCCCGGCTACTCGTGGTGGAACCTCCACGGTCGGATCCTTGGGGGTTTGCGAGCGTGGTCAGAACAATCAGACGCCGCGCCACGTTCAGGCAGATTGTGGAGGCAAGCCGGCTTGCGTGGGCGAAGTTTGAGGCGGTGGACGCGCTGGACCAGGCAGCCAACATGGCTAGATGGCGCGAAGTTGGCCCGGGAAGCGTGGACGCATGCATCCAGCATGGACTCGCACTTCTCGATGCGGCCGAAACGTGCGATGCCGTACGCGAAGCGGCGGGGCAAACGCTGCACGATGTGGAGACGCGTATCGGGGCAGGGCCGCGCCGGGCAGCACGTGTGGGAGTTGTGGGCGAGATCTACATCGTCATGGAACCGGCGGTGAACATGGATGTATGCAAGAAGCTGGGCCGGCTGGGCGCGCAGGTGGTGCAGCCGCTCACGTTCTCTCATTGGATAGAATCACACGTCGTATGCGACATAGCCCGCTGGATACCAAGGCCCGATGTCCTGTCGTGGTCCAGCCCCTACCTGAGGCACTTCGTGGGAGGGCACGGGGTTGAGAGTGTTGGGCACTCCGTCGACATGGCGCGATCGGGCCTACACGGGGTAGTACACCTGGCGCCCATGACATGTATGCCGGAAATCGTGGCCGGCAGCATTCTTCCGAGCGTGAGCCTGGCTGAAGGCATACCCGTAATGTCGCTTGCTGTAGATGAGCATACGGGCGATACCGGTTTCGATACCAGGCTCGAGGCCTTCGTCGACCTGTTGCTGGCCAGAGTGGGCGACCGCGGCAACATATCGGCGCGCACCGCGCCGATAGCGTAATCTTAGTGTAGGCTGCTGGGGAGGGAAACGCGGAGTACAGCAAG
>CAYZHL010000282.1:0-3655 GCA_964478095.1 uncultured Clostridia bacterium
GGCCTGCCCACGATCTGGCGATCAGCAGGTCAATTGCATTTCAACCGGAAGCTCAGAGGTGGTATTCGGCCGCCGACTCCCCGGCGCGCTTGCACCCGATGCCCGCCGTCTCTTCGGGTTCGCCTCAGCCTACTCGTCCTCTTCATAGCTGCATGCTGTCTTGGATTATCCCCATCATAGCCCTGTGCGTCGGGGTTGTCAACAACCGAACAAGCCCGCGACTTGCTCGGCTCTCCGGTCCCAAGGGAATGCTTGGTCGCCGGTGGGAAGGAAAGATCCTATCTATATGGAAGTTACCATAGTGGAGACCCATTATATGAGCGGAAACGCGTAGAGGGCAGCTGCTGACGGCTGCATGCGGCGTGCTGCACTCCGAGAGTTGCGTCCCGCACAAGGAGGTATGTCAGTTTGAGGAACCGCTCTCTGTCCATTCGAAGTCTCAGGCTGCTGGCTGCAGCCATGGCAGTGCTTTTTGTTGCACTGGGGGTCACATGGCCGACCGTGGCTGAGGCAGACCAGGCCCACCTGGTCGTGCTGGCCACCAGCGATCTGCATGGCCACATCTACCCGATCGATTACTTCACCAACAAGGCCGACGACGGCGGCCTGGCGCAGATCTACACCTACGTGAAACAAGTGCGAAGTGACAATCGCAATGTGCTGCTGGTAGACAATGGCGACGTGCTTGAGGGAGGTAACTCGGTCCTCCCGTACCACTACATGTTCGATTCAGGCGCACCTAATCCCATGATAAAGGTGATGAACCTCATGGGATACGACTCCATGAGTCTGGGCAACCACGAGTTCAACTACGGCCTCAAGACTCTCGGCAAGGCCGTGTCCGAGGCTCGATTCCCTGTGATATCTGCCAACATCGTGCGCGAGAGCGGCGAATCGTTCATCCTGCCGTACACAATCAAGGATTTCGGCGAGTTCAAGGTTGGAGTCCTCGGGATCACCACGCCCAAGGTTCCGACGTGGGAGAAGCCTGAGAACATAGAAGGACTCGTCTTCATGAGTCCTCTGGAGACTGCCCTCAAGTACGTCCCCCAGATGCGCGCGCAGGGCGCCGATGTCGTAATAATCGTCGGGCATACCGGGTGGGAGAGGAAACCCAAAGATAGCGGCAAGCTCGATGCATGGGGCAGCCCGGACAACTGGGTCGACACCGGGCAGGCCGAAGAGAACTGGGCGCTCAGGCTGGCAGACAACGTGCCGGGTCTGGACGCCATTGTTGCTGGGCATGACCACCTTGCCGTCCCCATGGTAGCCAAGATGGGCGACATAGTGACGACAGACGTGATCATCACTCAGCCCGGCCAGTGGGGCGACTATGTGTCCCGAATAGACATGACGCTGGAGCGCGGCGCAGACGGGCGCTGGCACGTGGCGGAGAGGTCCTCGACGGTTGTTCCCATGGCGGGGGTACAACCTGCTCCCGAGGTTGTTGACGCGGCCAAGTACTACCATGACCAGACTGTGGAGTTCTTCAAGAGCCCTGTCGCTCAGGCCACCGGCGACATGCCCGGCGGACCGCCGGCCAGATTCTACGACAATGCCCTAGTGGAGATGATCAACGAAGCGCAGCTATGGGCAACCGGCGCGGACATCTCCATCGCTGCTCTGTTCACCGATACTTCGAAGATAGACAAGGGCCCCATGACCATGCAGGACGTGTACGGCCTGTATGTGTATCCGAATACGCTATACACCATTAAGATCAATGGGAAGCAACTGCGTGAGGCAATTGAGGCCAGCGCCAACTACTTCAACACTTACACTGGGCAGACTGACCTGGCCAGCCTGGTCAATACCTCGATGCGCGGTTACAACTACGACATATACCAGGGCGTCGAATACACGATAGACATATCCAAACCTCTGGGTCAGCGCGTTCGGGAACTCAAGTTCAAGGGCGAAGATGTCCGGCCCGACCAGGAGTTCGTGGTGGCCCTCAATAACTACCGGGCAGGCGGAGGCGGCGGATACACCATGTTCCGCAATGCCCAGTTGCTGTCGGAGTCCACTACAGAGGTACGCGAGATCATGGTGGATTACCTGAGGGTAGTCGGGAAATTCGGTCCTGAGTCAGTAGACAACAACTGGCGACTCCTGCCGGCCGTCGTAGAGGACATGGCGCGCAAGCATTAGGCGCGAACAAGGCCGAGTGGGTTTGCCACTTAGGTCACTGGGCGATACTGCCCGGCCCCGCGGTTCTTCCCGCCGGGCCGGGCAGTACAGTCTTACTGGAGTTGCTGGCCGCGGGTCATCCTGAGTCCGGGGCCTCACTGCCGCTTCGCCGGCGCCATAGGATCCTCGCCTGTCACTGATGGCTGCCGCATGCTGCATCCCTCGACCGTGCAGTCCTTGCCGCGGCATCTCTCCACCCGGCCTTCGAATACGGCATCGATAGTCTCAGCCGTGGCTGAATCAGGTTCAAAGTGCAACACCACCTTGCGGGGCGCCGCCGTAATGAGCGCGCTTATCAGCAGATCCGCCACATCTACCCCCTCGCCGGCCATGTTGGATGCAAGAGTGTCCATGTAGTCTCCGGGCACACGACCTCCTTCAGGGCTTCTCAACTCAAAACGGTTCTCTGCGGTCCTAACCACGTGTACAGTCTCCTGCCGCTGGTCCTGTATGTCCACGAAGTATTTCAGCAGACGCACAAACTCCCGATGCTCGCGCTCCGCCATGAATCTGATCAACGCCTCCTCGGCAGACCGCTTCAGCTCTTCCATGTACTCCTTCATGCGGAACCTGATGAACCCCTCAATCACCAAGGCATTGGAGTCGCATAGGTATTCCTCCACATCTGCCGTGACTTCCTTGAGGCGCATAGAGGGTTCCAGCACGCCCCCTACGCCCTCATTGAGCAAGACCACAGCATACTCCGACACCGCTCGGGTCTCCTCTTCTCCCAGCTCAGGATGGCGGGTCCTTACGGCGTCAAGAATCAGCGCGCCTTCTACTTCGTCGAAGATCATGCTCGCGGTCAGGTTCGCCAGCCTGCGTCGAAACAGTCGCCTCAGATCCTGGTCGCTCACCAGTGCGTTGCGGGAGGATTTGGCGGTGCATTCTATGAGTGTCAGATCGCCCAGAACTCTGTATCGAATGGATATCTCGAGTCCCTGAGCGCGCAAATAGTCGAGCTCACAAAAGAGCCGCCGTCTCAACGAGTCGGCGGCAAGGTAGGAGCCGATCTGGACACAGTCCATCGATTCTTGCCCCCTTCAGCCAATAGTATATGTTCTGCTGAAGGGGCGTATACGATGCCCAAGCAGGGGTATAATTCATGTATGTGCGTATTGCCGGAAAGACATCCTTGGCAGGCCGGCATGGCCCGGTACAGGGAAACGCCCCGGGCAAACCCGGGGCTTCCACTCAATTCATGGTGGGATGCAGTGGAGTCGAACCACTGGCCTCAACGATGTCAACGTTGCGCTCTAACCAACTGAGCTAGCACCCCTGAAACTTCGAAACATGGAGGCGACACCCGGATTCGAACCGGGGAATCGCGGTTTTGCAGACCGCTGCCTTACCACTTGGCTATGTCGCCGGGATCCACAGCAGCCAACGTATGCGCGTTCACTCTGCGGAGCTAAAAAATGGAGCGGAAGACGGGATTCGAACCCGCGACCCTCGCCTTGGCAAG
>CAYZHL010000283.1:0-3625 GCA_964478095.1 uncultured Clostridia bacterium
CCCAATGGGACTTCGACACTGCCCGTCTCATGGGCGTGGACGTGGATCGCGCAATCTCTATCACGTTTGCCATCGGCTCGGCCCTGGCAGCGGTAGGCGGGATCATGTGGGGCCTCAGGTTTGCGGAAATCAACCCCAACATGGGCCTCTTCCCAGGCCTTAAGTGTTTCATAGCCGCCGTATTCGGAGGCATCGGCAACATCAGCGGCGCGGTGCTGGGAGGGTTCATACTCGGCTTCGGCGAGATCATGCTGGTGGCCTTCCTTCCGGGGCTAGCCGGATACAGGGACGCCTTCGCCTTCGTCGTCCTGATCCTGATCCTCCTGGTCGGGCCCACAGGCCTACTTGGCGATAAGCAAAGGGTGAAAGTGTGATGGCGCAGAAGAGAGTCGTTCACCCGGCATTGAGGATAGCGGCCGTCTGCGGAGCGCTCGTCCTTTTCTTCCTGATCCTTTGGTGGGGTCAGGAGCATTGGGACGCATACACAGTCCGCATCCTGAACCTCTGCGGGATATACATCGGCATAACCCTCGGCCTCAATCTCTGCAACGGATTCACGGGCCAGTTCTCCCTGGGGATCGCCGGCTTCATGGCAGTCGGAGCTTACACAACCGCGCTCCTCACCATGTCTCCAGCGATAAAGCAGGCAGTCTTCTTCATTCAGCCGCTGATATACCCGCTCAACTCGATTCAGTGGGGATTTCTGCCCGCTCTGCTCATGGCGGCCATCGTGTCGGGCATCGTGGGTTTCCTCGTCGGCGCTCCGGCAATACGCTTCCGCGGTGACTACCTGGCAATCACTACGCTGGGATTTGCCGAGATCATTCGCGTAGTGTTCACGAACATCGTGCCCATAACCAACGGAGCGCTGGGCCTAAAGGGCATCCCCCCCCACACGAACTTGCTGTGGAGCTGGGGATTTGCTGTGGCATGCATAGCCGTCATGGTGAGGCTCATGCGTACTACCTACGGGCGAGCGCTGAAAGCCATCCGCGAGGATGAGGTGGCGGCGGAAGCCATGGGGGTCAATCTCTTCTTCCACAAGAACCTGGCGTTCGTTATGTCGGCTATGATGGCCGGTGTAGGCGGAGGGCTCCTCGGAAACCTCATAACCACCATCGACCCCAACATGTTCAGGTTCCCGCTCACCTTCACGGTCCTCATGATGGCCGTGCTCGGAGGCCTCGGCAGCATCACAGGCACAGTCATCTCCGCAGCTGCCGTGACCGTCGCCCTGGAGGCATTCCGCGCGATCGAAGAGCCCAGGGTTATTCTGGGGTTGTCCATCCCGGGGGTCCCGGGGATGAGAATGGTACTCTTCTCAGTCGCGCTGATGATGGTTATCCTGTTCTATCCTAAAGGGTTCATGGGAGATCGCGAGTTTTCGCTCGACCGGGTCAAGAGGTTCGCGGCAGGGCTGAGCCGCGCAAATACGAGCAAGCAGGGGTAGAGAAAGATGTCCGACACAAACGCCAAAGCAGCGCCCGCACTGGTCTGCGAAAGCGTCACAATGAGGTTCGGCGGGCTCACGGCGGTAAGCGGCTTCAACCTACGAGTGCCCAAAGGCGCCCTGTACGGGCTGATAGGACCCAACGGGGCCGGAAAGACCACGGTGTTCAACATGGTGTCCGGCGTCATACGCCCGTCCGCCGGGTCCATCAAGCTCTTCGGCACGGACATAACCGGGCTGAGCCCTGACCGTGTCGCGAAGAGCGGCATCGCCCGTACTTTCCAGAATATCCGGCTCTTCCGCAACCTCACGGTCCTCGACAATGTGCTCATCGGGCTGCATCTGAGGCGCGAGGCCAACCTGGCAGAAGCCCTGCTTGCCCTGCCCCGCCACAGGGCAGAGGAAGCACAGATGGCGGCCACGGCCACGCAGCTACTTGAGGAGATCGGTCTTCAGGATGTGTCCCATTACCGCGCCAGCGCTCTCCCGTACGGCCAGCAGCGCCGCCTAGAGATCGCGCGGGCGCTGGCCACGAAACCCGCTTTCCTCCTGCTGGATGAGCCCGCCGCAGGGATGAACCCGGCGGAGACGGAAGACCTCATGCACCTCATCACCGACATCCGCGAAAGGTTCAGCCTCACCATACTCCTGATAGAACATGAGATGAAAGTGGTGATGGGCATCTGCGAGCGCATGACCGTGCTCGACCACGGCGAGACCATCGCGGAAGGGACGCCGAAGGAGATCCAGTGCAACGAGAGGGTAATCAAAGCCTATCTGGGGGGCGGAGCAGTTGCTAGAGATTAAGGACCTCCAAGTGTACTACGATGGAATCCATGCGATAAAGGGAGTCTCACTCGAAGTAGCCCGGGGGGCCCTAGTTACCCTGGTGGGATCTAACGGGGCTGGCAAGAGCACCCTGCTCAGGACAATCTGCGGACTGAAAAGGCCGTCATCTGGTGAACTGCGCTTTGGGGAGCGAAATCTTCTCGAAATGAGCGTGACTCGGATAGTCCAGATGGGCATAAGCATGGTTCCTGAAGGAAGACAGATCTTCCCCGACCTCACAGTCATGGAGAACCTCCGCCTCGGCGCCTACACCCGATCCGACCAGGACGGAGTAGCCCGCGACCAAAAGCGTGTATTTGACCTCTTCCCAAGGCTGAAGGAACGCGCCTCACAAAAGGGCGGAACCCTGTCAGGCGGCGAACAGCAGATGCTCGCAATAGGCAGAGGCCTGATGGCCAAGCCGTCGCTTCTGCTCATGGACGAACCATCGCTGGGCCTGGCCCCGATCCTCGTGGAAGAGGTGTTCCGCGTCATCCAGGAGATCCATGCAGAGGGCGTCACCGTGCTCCTGATAGAGCAGAATGCCCAGGCCGCCCTGGCCATCGCCGACTACGGTTACGTGATGGAATCAGGAAGGATAGCCCTGCAGGGAAAAGGACAGGATCTGCTGCATGACGAAGCAGTCCAGCGCGCCTACCTAGGGCAGGATGTGAAGGCGTAGGTAGCTGACGCAATACCGCCGGACGTCAGCTGCCTGGCATCATGACCCGCTTGGCCTCGCCCAGGCCATACGCAAGATCTACTGCGGATTCTTCGTAGATGTACCACTGCGATGCGCGCTATGTCGTGGCTAGCCAAGGTGACTTCGCCGCCGACAATAACATAGTACGGGTCGGTGTAGCAGGCAAGCATCGCGTCGATATCTTCTCTTCGAATAGCCTTCTCAAGTTCGTTTAGGGTTCCATTGGGAGTGCCCCTCGGATTTGACGGCTTGCTTCCGCCGCAGCCGCTAATGCCCATGGTCAGAAGCATAATCGCAGCGACCGCAATCCACATTCCTATCCTGTGTTCCCTTCGATTGATCATCGCGTTATCAACCTCCACCCATATTTGGCTTGATCCCCCTTCTGCTTTGATTGTAGTTCTAGGGCCGCCAGGGACCTTCTTTTTGATCTCTACGACCAGGCGAACGGTGCCGCAAAGAAGCCGCCCGGCCCATCCCAGCATGGAATGAGTCAGGCGGCCCGTATCGTGCGCCAGCCTCGAGTCTGCTTGGCGTGGTCCGCAGGCCTGCGCGGCTATGCAGCGAGCAAGGCAACCTCTGCCCGTGCAGATGGCTCGCCAACGAGCCTCGTCTCGCGCTTCTCGATCTGCTCGTCTTCCAGT
>CAYZHL010000284.1:0-3595 GCA_964478095.1 uncultured Clostridia bacterium
GCCTCGCGGGACGACTATCAGGGACTTGGCTGCTCGCTTGAGCCCGCGGCTGGCAGGTCGCGCAATACTGGGGTTGGTGGACGGGGCGGCCCACGACTTGTCATACCCGATCACAGCTGACGCCAACGTCACCATCGCCGACGAGACTTCCCCTGAGGGGCTCGACGCGATGCGCCATACTGCCGCCCACATAATGGCCCAGGCCGTGCTGCGACTATTTCCCGGCACGAGGCTCGCCATCGGGCCGACGATCGCGGACGGGTTCTACTACGACTTCGACAAGAACGGCTCATTCACGCCCGACGACCTTGCGCAGATCGAGGCCGAGATGGGCAGGATCATCAAGGAAGACCTTCCCGTTGAGCGGGAAGAGATGCCGATTGGGGAGGCTCTCAAGCGGCTCGGCGATGCCGGAGAGGTCTACAAGACTGAACTCCTTGAGGACCTTGCAGCACAAGGTGAACAGACTGTCAGCTTCTACCGGCAGGGCGAGTTTGTCGACCTTTGCCGCGGTCCGCACCTGCCGCGCACGGGAATGCTCCGAGCGTTCAGGCTGCTAAACGTGGCAGGGGCCTACTGGCGAGGCGATGAGGCGAGGCCAATGCTGTCGCGCGTATACGGCACCGCCTTCGCAAGCAAGAGCCAGCTAGACGAGCATCTTCGGTTGCTGGAGGAGGCCGCGCGCCGCGACCACCGCAAGCTGGGCAAGGAACTGGAGCTGTTTAGCATACACGAAGAGGCCGGCGCCGGTCTGATCTTCTACCATCCCAAGGGCGCTGCACTCAGGACCGCTATCGAGGAGTTCTGGCGGCGAGAGCACGCGAAGCGCGGGTACGAGTACGTTATCAGCCCGCACATCGCCGACTCGACTCTATGGACCATATCCGGGCACAACGGGTACTACAGGGAGAACATGTACTTCCTGTCCATAGACGAAAAGGAGTATGTACTCAAACCCATGAACTGCCCGGGCCACATACTGATCTACAAGACCAAGACTCGCAGCTATCGGGACATGCCTGTGCGCTACTGCGAACTCGGGACTGTGTACAGATATGAACGCTCTGGAGTGCTCCATGGGCTGCTGCGTGTGCGCGGGTTCACGCAGGACGACGCTCACCTGTTCTGCACCCCGGAGCAGCTCAAAGAGGAGATCACCGGGGTCATCGACTTTGCGGCGTACATGCTGAAGAGCTTCGGGTTCAGCGAGTACGAGATCTTCCTGTCCACCAGACCCGAGAAGTCGGTCGGCTCAGATGAAAACTGGGAGAGGGCCACCGCCGCACTACGAGACGCGCTGGAAAGCAATGGCCTGGCCTACTCAGTCGACCCCGGCGAGGGCGTGTTCTACGGGCCCAAGATCGATATCAAGCTCAAAGACGCTCTGGGCAGGTTGTGGCAGGGCCCCACGATTCAGGTGGACTTCAACTTGCCTGAGAGGTTCGATGCCAACTATATCGGTGAAGACGGCGAGAAGCACAGGGCGATAATGATTCACCGAGTCGTGCTCGGCAGCATGGAGAGGTTCATCGGCTGCCTGATCGAGCAGTACGCTGGCGCCTTTCCTGTGTGGATTGCGCCTGTGCAGGCCAAGGTGCTCTCCATCAGCCAAAAACACGTGGACTATGCCAGGCAGGTGGCAGAGAAGCTAGCGTCTGCAGGCTTCAGGGTGGAGACGGACATGCGGGACGAGAAGATCGGCTACAAGATACGCGAGGCGCAGCTGCAGAAGGTGCCTTACATGCTGATAGTGGGCGAAAAGGAGATGGAGGCGGGCGCCGTGTCGGTGCGAGCTCGCAAGTCCGGCGACCTCGGCTCCATGAGCCTTGCCGAGTTCCAGAGCAGGCTGGCGTCTGATGTGGAATCTCGTTCGTGCGCTGATGTTTGACGGACCTTGCAGGACTGTGCTATACTCTGTCTTGCAAAAACTGAACACGTGTTGAAGCAGAAGCCATCCGCTTCTCACCGTCCGGCGCTGCGCTAGGCGCTTCAGCCAGGCCGGTTACATTGATTAGCCGAAGGTCCGCAGGTTCGATTGGCCGTTGGATCTTGGTTAGTATGTCATGTCGGGCGGGTGGAATACCCGCCCATTTTGCGTGGCGCATGCTCTGTTTTGGCAGTGTCCACAAAACCATTGGGGGTGACAGGCTATCAGTAGGGAGCTTTTCGTCAACGAGGAGATCAGAGCCAGGGAAGTCCGCGTTGTGGACGATAACGGGGAGCAACTGGGCATAATGCCCTTGAGGGATGCCCTTCGTGCAGCGGCGGAGAGAAACCTGGACCTCGTCGAGGTTGCACCTACAGCGCGACCGCCGGTATGCCGCATTATGGACTTCGGTAGGTTCAAGTACGAGCAAAGCAAACGTGATCGAGAAGCCAGGAAGAAGCAGCACATCGTGAGCATCAAGGAAGTCCGCATGACGCCCAAGATTGAGGACCACGACTTTGAAGTGAAGGTCAAGAACGCAGAGAAGTTCCTGCGTGAGGGCGACAAGGTCAAGGTGAGTGTCAGGTTCCGAGGGCGGGAGATAGTGCACACCGACATTGCGCAGAGGCTCCTTAGAGAGATGGCCGCAACCCTGTCTGGAGTTGGCAACATGGAGCGGGAACCGAAAGTCGAAGGCAGGAACATGATCATGATTCTGTCGCCGAAACAGGAGTAGTTCGGTTCTGTGCCGCTGATTTAGTTGGCTGAAGGAGGCAATACGCATGCCTAAAATGAAAACGCACAGAGCGTCCGCGAAGAGGTTTCGCGTGACGGGCTCGGGTCTGATCATCAAGAACAAGGCCGGCCGGAGGCACGATCTGGGGAAGAAGACGCCTAAGCGCAAACGGAACATGAGGAAGGCGGATGTCGTAGCCAAGGCTGACGTGAAAGTAGTCCGTCAGTTGATTCCGTACAAGTAACGCGCGGATGTAGCGTGATGATGGCCGGGGGGAGCTGAATAGCAATGGCAAGGGTGAAGAGCGGTATTATCACCAGGCGCAGGCACAACAAGACTCTCAAGCTTGCGAAGGGCTATACGGGTGTAAACAGGATTTCGTGGAAGCGCGCCAATCAGGCTGTTATGCATGCTATGGACTATTCCTACATGCATCGAAGGACCAAGAAGCGCGACTTTCGTAAGCTCTGGATCGCGCGGATCAACGCTGCCGCGCGTACAAATGGTATCTCCTATAGCAGGCTGATCTCCGGGCTCAAGAAGGCCGGAGTTGAGATTAACCGCAAGATGCTGGCCGACATCGCTGTGCGCGACGCTGCCGCCTTCGGGCAGCTTGTGGCGGTGGCCAGGGAGCAGGAAGCGGCGCATTGAGTTGCAGGTGATCGACAGCGCCAGGAATTCCGCAGTACGCGCCTACAAAGAGTGTGTGGCCCGGGGTATCCCCGGGCTAGTTCCTCTTGAGGGATTCCGTCTTGTACAAGACGCTCTGTACGCGGGAGCGGCGCTTGTGACGCTGTATGTGGCCGAGGAGGCCATCGCGTCGGCGGCAGGGCGGCGACTTCGGGAACTTGGGCGCGAGCGAGGCGCAAACGTGATCGTCATTTCGGATGATGTTGCGAAAAGGATGGCCGATACCCAGAGCCCGCAGGGCG
>CAYZHL010000285.1:0-1077 GCA_964478095.1 uncultured Clostridia bacterium
CGCCAAGACCAGTTAAATAGCCGTTTCAGCGAGGCGAGCATGACCTCGCCAGCCCCTGCACCGCCGCGATGAACCGTTTGGCGACATATACCGGCTTTGCTGATTGCTATTACCTACAAAGCTTACGCGCACCCCATGATCGACATCTCGGCGGCGCTGGCCATCGTACTCGATATCTCGTTGTAGGTAGAGACTCAGGATGATCAAGCCGTTGCGCTTGGGCCTTTCCATGGATGCGGGCAACGTATAGTGGAATGCCACACGGTCGCCAAGTAGGCGCAGAAGCCTTCCCGCTCCGCGGGGGGCGGGAGCGCACGACCTGGAGTTGCGTGGCGATGAGCTCTGGTGGTTGGCGCACGCGCATATCCGGTGCCTTCCGTTCATCCCGTTCAGCGACACTTCTGATTTGAGTCAGCGAATCGATTTCGGCGGGCCCTTTGGTGAGACAATGAGGCAAGCTGACGACATGACATTACGTTGCATAAATTGACAACGCGGAATCGGCACGGGTCTGGGCGTGCCGGAACCTGGGAATGACGCAGGCAATACATCCTCTTGTTCTGTGTTCTGGACTATGAGGTTTGGCGTGTATGACATGAAGTAGGTCTCTCGGGCCGGGTAGCGGCGCCTGATGACCCTGTCGCCTATGTGACAATTGCCGACCGTAGGGTTTTCCGGCAGGCGCGATGAGGCCCTGCTAAACGCAGGTTTGGCATCATCTCCCTGCGTGCGGCGGCTCTAGCGCCCAACGAGAACGGCCTGGGGCAGACGGAAGCCCGGCGTGGAATCCTCGGCCAAGACCTACTGGAAGAAAACTGGGATACCACATCGTAGCGTCAGTGAGGCAAGCCGCAGTAGTCGGTAGTTTGACACTCCCGGAATGCGAGTATACACTTTTCATAATTGCCGCGAGGGGGTTGGGACATGCTCCGAATTGAAGGAGTCTCGAAGAGCTACGCGAAGGGGTCTCGGCGGGCGGTCGACGATCTTACGCTCCATGTGGAGGCCGGGGAGATCTTCGGCTTTCTCGGGCCGAACGGCGCGGGCAAGACTACCACGATCAAGATGATCGTGGGC
>CAYZHL010000285.1:1087-3510 GCA_964478095.1 uncultured Clostridia bacterium
GATGTCGCGCAGGACCCTGTTCAGGCCAAGATGCGGATGGGGTATGTTCCGGACAACCCTGATCTGTTCGACAGGCTCACCGGAGTGGAATACCTGAACTTCATGGGAGACGTCTACGGCGTTCCTGCTTCGGAGAGGGCGAGGCGGATCGACGCTCTTTTGGGCATGTTCGAGCTGAAGGGCGCTGTTCGCGACTTGGTCGCCAGCTACTCCCATGGAATGCGGCAGAAGCTTGCGCTCACGGGCGCGCTGCTGTCACACCCGAAGCTGTTGGTGCTGGACGAACCCATGGTCGGCCTGGATCCCAAGAGCTCTCATCTGTTCAAGGAGATGATGAACGGGCACTGCGAGGAGGGCGGAACGGTCTTCTTCTCTACCCATATCCTCGAGGTGGCCGAGAGGCTATGTCACAGGGTGGGCATAATCGACCACGGTAAGCTCATCGCCTGCGGCACGCTGGACGATCTGAAGCGGCAGGCGGCGCAGGCAGGTGTTCCGGGGCAGGCGGGCAAAACTCTGGAGGAACTCTTCCTCGAGCTGACGGAGGGCGAGAAGTCATGATCGAGTCGGACGATGTTTCGCGGCCTCTGCGCGCGACGCAGTTCTACGCTGTGTTTCGCACGCTGCTTAACGTGAATTTCGGTCTTTCGTATGGTCGCCAGACCTTCCTTGTACAGAAGAAGGGTCTCTGGGAACCAATACTGATTGCGTTTGGGGTCGGCACGGGAGTTGTGACTCTGATGGCCGGGTACGTTGCGCTGCTCAGCGCCATGTTCTCCAACGTCGAACCTCTGGGCCAGGGAAACATGGTCCTGACGCTTGCGATCGTAGCCGGGCAGGTGTTCGTGCTGATACTCGGGTTGTTCTGGGTGATCGGCGGGTTTTACTTCTCGCGCGATTCGTCGATACTCACTCCGCTGCCTCTGCCGGCGTCTACGGTAGTGCTGGCCCGGTTCGGCGTAGTGCTGATCAATGAGTATATTACGCTGGCGCTGGTGCTTGTGCCGGCCTTCTGCGTATACGGATTGCGGTCGGGGGCGGGGTTGCTCTTCTGGATAACTTGCATACCGGTGTTCCTGCTGACGCCCGTGATTCCTCTAGCCATCGATGCCGCAGCGGCCATCGTGCTCATGCGCTTCGTGAATGTGCGCAAGAGCCGCACGTTCTTCATGTTCCTCGGCACAGCGATCTTCTTCGGGGTTTACTTCTGGTTCCAATACTACATCATGCACCAGGCGCCTCACAGCGAGGCGGACATGCTCAACTACCTCATGACGGTGCAGGACAGCCTGTCGCGGTCGGTGGCCATGCGCTTTCCTCCCAGCCTGTGGGCTTCGTTTTCGCTGTCGAAGGCAGGCACTGCCGCCGGGCTGGGCAACCTGGCCATTCTGGTCGCTGTGTCAGCCGGCGCGCTCATGCTAGCCGTGGCGCTCGGTTCGCGGTTGTTCTACTCGGCCCTCGCAGCCGGCGGCGAGGTGGCGGTATCGAGAGCGGGAGCAAGGGGTGGGAGAGCAGGAGCAGACGCAGGAGCAGACGCAGGCGCAGGTGCGGGTGCGGGCCGATGGGCGCGCCGGGGCGGGCAGCAGCCGATGGCTGCTGGGCCGGCGCGGGCTGGTTATGCCGGGGCAGGCGCCGCGGATCTGGCTCTGCCTGCCGCATGGTGGGTGCAGCGTTCGCCGGAGGTTGCGATAGCCCTCAAGGACATGTGGCTGTTTGTGCGCACACCCACGTTCCTGTTGAACGGCCTGGCCAATGTGGTGGTATTCCCGGGCCTCATGGCCGTGTGGTTCATCGCCGGAGGGGGAGCGGGCGCGGGCAACCCGTTCGCCGAGATTCCCGGATTTGCCGGATTCATGGCGGCGCCCGAATTCGCGGCCGCCAGGGCATTGGTCTTTGCCGCCGTGATCGTGTTCGTATCCGGTATCAATGCGGTGGCTTCATCTGGGTTCTCCCGTGATGGGCTGCAGTACTGGGTGTACAAGGTGATCCCTGTATCGTTTCGGCGCCAGGTGATCGGGAAGATCATGTTCACGCTGGCGTTTCAGGTTCTATCTATGTTGCCGCTCGTGGTGGTGATGGAGCTGATTCTCCGGCTTGACCTGGCCGCGCTCGCAATGGGAGTGCTGATCGGTGTGGCGGGGTCGACGTGGGCGTCGCTAGTATCGCTGTATATCGACATGATGCGCCCTTACCTTACCTGGGATAACCCGCAGAGGGCGATGAAGAGCAATCTGAACGCGCTCATCGCCATGGCTGTGGTGACTGTCATAGCGGCGGGCGCGGGCTACGCAGTGATAAAGGTGTTGTCGGCAGGATTTGACCAGCACGCGGTGATGTGGTGCACGTTCGTATTTTTCGCGGCGCTGTCGGTCCTCTCATATCGCCTGTTAATGGCAGGGGCGGAGCGCGCATTCCGCCGGGTG
>CAYZHL010000286.1:0-3459 GCA_964478095.1 uncultured Clostridia bacterium
ATGCCGTATGAGATGTACAGGTTCCAGACGGTCAAGTTCGGAGGCTCGCTCAACCTGCGTAGCGGCCTCGGGCTATAGGGGGGTATTCCACGTGGGCACACACAACCGCCTGACGCGGATTTTCGTTCTATGCCTCACAGGCGTTCTGCTGATAGCGGCATGCCTGCTTGCATCGGCGCCTGCCATGGCCGCCCGGCAAGCCTATGTGTGGCTATTTGCGACGGCTCGGACTTACCTACCCGGCGAGCGGGCTGAGTTGGGAGTCAGGGGAAGGGGAGTCAGTCAACTCTACCTGGACATATACCGATTCGACGGTGCACGTCATTTCTCTGAGTCCGGCCCGGACGCCATGTGGAATGTGAACCCGGCTCGGCTGCCCGGGAAGTCGTTTGTGCGCACGGTGAACGTGAGGATCCCCAATCCCGGAGGCAATCTGGAAGCGTCAGTCAAGCTGGACCCGTTGCCGCCGGGGGCATACGTGGCCGTGACCCGGTCTCGTCAGCTCAAACAGCAGGATACGGTGTGGTTCACCGTCAGCGGGATTGGCCTGATATCCAAGCAGTCTGCAGGGCGCCTGCTTGTCTACGCAATTGACCTCAAGACAGGAGAACCTGCCTCCGCCGTGCCCGTTCGGGTCGAGCTGATGGGGCAGGGCGGCGGTGACGAATCTGCCTCAGCAACCGCCGCGACTCGAACGGCGACCGGCACAACGGACGATTCGGGCCTTTTCTCGATTCCGCTATCGCAGCCTGCCGCGTCGGCCATGGTCACTGGCACGCGTGGCGACGAGTTCGCAGTTCTCTACTCGTCTTTCTGGTTCGATGCGCGCCGGCAGAAAGTCTACATCTACACCGACCGGCCAATCTACCGGCCCGACAACACTGTCTACTTCAAAGGCATAGCCAGAACCACAGGCGACCCAGGTTACACCATTCCCGCCGGGCAGGCCGTGAAGGTCGAGATTCGCGATCCGCGCGATAACCTTCTGTCAAAGCAGGAGCTTGTCACCAACGACTGGGGCTCTTTCTACGGCGAATTCACCCTCGGCAGCGAACCGCCGCTCGGCGCCTACTCCATAGTCGCGACCATCGGCGGCGAGCAACACTGGTCGAGCTTCAGTGTGGCAGAATACCGCAAGCCCGAATGGTCGGTGGACGTCAAGTTCGACCGCGATCGGTACGTCGCCGGCGACACCTTACAGGCCACGTGCGAAGCCAACTACTACTTCGGAGCTCCGGTGGCGAACGCCCGAGTGGAATACAGAGTCTACCGCCAGCGCATCGGGTTCCTGGGCGCGGCGCAGTCGGGTACGGATGGCGGAGACGGCTACGGCGAATACGGTGACTATGGCGACTACGGCTATTACGCCGACTATTACGAAGATTTCGTCACTTCGGGCGAGGCGTGCACCGACGCCCAGGGTCGAGCTCTCGTCTCCTTCGAGGCGCCCCATGCCGATGGGCGCAACTACAAGTACATTCTGGCCGTTGATGTGATTGACTCCACCAACAAGCAAGCGTCGGGCAGGGGCTCGGCCCTGGTGGCCATGGGCCTGTTCGACATGCGCGTATCTACGTCGGCGTATCTTGTGGGCACGGGAGACCGCTTTCAGGTACGCGTCAGGACTGCGGGCCTAGACGGCTCGGCTGTGGCCCGGAAACTCGAACTTGTGATGATGAAAAGGACTTACGACAAGAAAGGATACACCGACACGCCGGTGGCCACGCGCGCGGTAGAGACTTCGTCTGCGGGCGAGGCCGCTGTGGAGCTGGAGGCGGCCGAGGCGGGCGATTACGTGCTCGCGGCGAAGGCGGTGGACGAGCGGGGGAACAGCATAGTAGCCGAGACCCACATCTGGGTATCAGGCAGGGCCGGGCGGCTTTCGGACGTATGGCGTAGCGATGTCGCGCTAGTATGTGATAAGTCCAGCTATAAGCCGGGTGAGGTCGCCAAGGTCCTCATCACTGCGCCTGTTGATGCGTCATCAGTGCTGCTCACTGTAGAGGATCGCGATGTCCGGCATGTGCGTGTAGTGCAACTGGAGAATGGATCAGCCACGGTGGAACTGCCCATCGTGGAGGAGTACGCGCCTAACACGTATGTGACCGCCACGGCAGTTGCGTCCCGAGTGATGCAGACCGCTTCACGGGAGATTTCGGTTTCGACGCCCGAGACGTCCCTCATTGTGGAGATACAGCCCAACAAAGCTTCATACCGTCCCGGCGAGGTGGCAACGTATCTTGTGAAGACCAAGAACGCTCAGGGCGACGCCGTGCAGGCGGAGATATCCTTTGGCCTGGTGGACGAGTCGATATACGCTGTTCGGCCCGACATGACGCCCGACATCGGCAAGTTCTTCCACGGACGCCGCGAGAGGGCAGTCAGCACCGAGAACTCGTTTCCTGTGACCTACTACGGCGGCGCCGACAAGGAAGGCGGGGCTGAGAGTGCCCGAAAGTACTTCCCCGACACTGCCGCGTGGTTCCCGTCAGTAGTGACTGACGTCAATGGTCACGCAGTCCTGCGTGTTACAATGCCGGACTCGCTTACCACGTGGAGAGCCACGGTGAGAGCGCATGCACGTTCAACTATGGTTGGGCAGGCGCAGCAGAAGGTAGTGGTCACCATGCCTCTCTCGGCGCGGCTAGGACTTCCCAGGCACTACACCCTGGGCGACAAGGCGATGGTGGCAGGCGTGGTTCACAATGACACCAACCGAGCACGGCGCGTGTCAGTAACGCTCCGAGCCGACGGCGCCGATATCACCGGGCGTGCCAAGCAATACGTCACGGTCCCAGCCCACGGCCAGGCTTCAGTGGAGTGGGAGATCGAACCACGCATGGTGGGGAAGGTGACCCTATCGCTTGCCGCGAGGTCCTGGTTCCTGAAGGACGCGGTGGAGATGATAGTGCCTGTGCTGCCGTTCGGTGAAGAGACCCAGCGGGCATGGGCGGGCGAGGTGCGCCCTTCCGATGAATCCGGCGCGCTACTCGAATTCGAGTTGCCTGAGGACGCGCTCTCGGGCGCTACTCGCGTGCAACTGGAGGTATCGCCGGGCTACGCCGGCGTGGTGCAGCAGGCCCTGGAGTTCCTTGTGAACTACCCTTACGGATGCGTGGAGCAGACGATGAGCGCCTTCATGCCGGACATCGTCGCTCACCGGGCGTTCACGCATCTTGGGGTGGCGTTGCCGCGCAGCCAGGCTGAGCTTGCCCGGATGGTCGATTCGGGGCTTGCCAGGCTCTACAAGTACCAGCACCATGACGGCGGATTCGGGTGGTGGGAATTCGACCAGAGCGATATCTGGATGACTTCGTACGTCCTCTTTGGACTGGGAAAGGCGAAGGAAGCGGGGTTCGACGTCAGCGCGCAGGCGATCGACAGGGCTCTCGACTACCTCGCCGAATCGCTCGCACACGCCAGGAAGGCCGGCGCAAGAGAATACGCGTTTGCCTCGTT
>CAYZHL010000287.1:0-3434 GCA_964478095.1 uncultured Clostridia bacterium
TTCTGCAGGCCGAATATGGCCAATGGGAACAGGAGCAGGAAGAGAAGGTTGATGCCCAGCCCCCACTTAATGGCCCGCACGATGGATTTCGGGTCGTGGGCCAGCCCGTGCACTACCTCGGGCACGATGGACTGCGACATGGACGTAAACACCCCGACGGGCAGCGCCGCAAGCATGGGCGAGGCCGAAAACCTCGTGAGCCTTGACACTTCAAAGTTCGGGTGCATGGCCGATACTACGGTGAATGTGAGCAGGACGCCGCCCATAAGAAGACTAGATACTCCCTGCGCTGCTCCGATTGCCTTGAGCCCTACCCACACTACCGTCATGCCGGGCGCCAGGAACAGCAGTCCGCCCAGCCATGCAGGCACATGAAGCAGCGACGCGATTATCTGCCCTCCGCCCATCACATAGGCCGTCAGCGACGGGATGGCGAGGCCGACGGTAAGCACCGACACGAGTGCTACGTAGAGCCGACCGAACCGGCCGTCAAACATATAGGTCCGCATTAGCCCCACTAGCTGCCCGGGGCTTTTCGTGCGGAGCATGATCTCGACGATATATAGATGAGAGATGATTGAGAATACTGTGGTGACCAGGGAGATCAAAACGGCGCCGAAGTAGCCGGACGCCCTGGCCGCGTATGGCAGCGACAGTATAGCTGCTCCCACATTTCCGCCCACGATTATCATGACTGCCTCTGTGAAGGTGAGTCGCCGGAAATGCAGAGCGCCCTGCTGAAACTGGGTTGCCAGTTGTGCCGGCATGTGTTCGCCCCCTGCCGCGTGTGAATGTGAATTGCGCGCATCCTGCTACAGCACATGTGGGATTATACAGACTTCGCGATTATCCTGTTAATCGACCTCGGCGTTTCGTGCATTTCCGAGCATTACCTCCCAAAGCGCGGGACGCTTCGCGATAGTGGATGTGTAACTTGGCGAATATCGGTACTCCTCGCGGAATCAGCGGCGCAAAATCGCGGTTAATATGGGATTATTTAGTTGACACTTCAGAGAGAACCTTGCTATGCTTCGAGTGAACTCTGAATTGCTCAGCGGTTGCCGGGCCTCCACCTTGTCGGCCCTTCAAATGGCACTGGAGGTGTGTGAGATGTTCCATTTCGCCATGTCCACTGTGTCGATGAGCGTGTGCGTCACTCTGACAATTGCTGTGCTCACGCATGCGGCGCTGAACTCCGGGGCGCCGATGCCCAGGCCATGCCTGATCTACTCAGGCGCGGTCGCCGCAGCCAGCAGCGCCGCGGTAATGGGCCTGGCGCTTATGGCCCGCTTGTCGATTGCTCAGACCATCATGCTTACCATGGCATTCGCGGTTGTCCTTGCGCTCATATGGGAATATGCAGGCCTCGACGGTCGTACGGCATACATGTACTGGACCGTTCGATCGGCTGCGGTCAGTGGGCCGTGTGATCAGGTAGGCATGGTCAACACCGTGAACTGGGCCCCTGCGGCGGCCGACGATGTGGCTTCCGACACGCCATGCGCGGGCGCCGACACACCATGCTCGGGTAGTGAGTCAGACGCGAAAGCGGTGTTCGAGTGCGCAAGGTTGCTGGCGATCAGCCGTGAGGAATGTGAGCTGTTGGAAAGAGCTGCACGAGAAGGGGCGGACATTGGTGAAGTGGACAGGGCGCTGGCGGTGCTGATGAAGCTGTTGATCCATCCGACCCTGGTCCGCGACGCCGCTCTTCGGCGGGACTTAGTCGATTACCAGCGACGATTGCACGCGAGGCATGCCGTTTTGAGTATGCAGGCATCCGGGCAGGGAGGCGATATCGGACATTCTGCAACTCGGGCGCAGGTCCAAGCCAGGCTGGCACGGCTCTACTCTTCATTGAAGGAGGAATATTCTGATGGCTCTGGCATATGAGCTTATGGGGCGGCCAGTGATCACAATTGACGACGGCGCAATCGTTGGCCAGACGGCCGGAGTGATTATTGACACTGCATCGACTGATGTTGCCGCGCTCATTGTGAATGTGATCAACAGATTCGCTCCGCCCAGGGCGGTACCGTACGCGCTTGTACAGGGCATTGGCGATGATGCGGTGATCATCGAGAACGCCTCGTCGCTGGCGGATTTTGGGGCGCTTCCTGAGATTCTCGACATGGGCCGCCCCGACAGCGAGATACGCGGAGTTAGGGCAATAACTCGCACAGGGCGTCTCTTGGGCACTGTAGCAGATCTCATGATCGATCTGGACACCGGAAAGGTAATTGCTTACGAGATACAAAGTGGAGTTGATACTGCTATACTAGTTAGGGCCGAGCAGGTTATCACCGTGGGCAAACAAGCGTTGATAACCACGGCGGAGGCGTGCGCGCATACGGAAGAGTGAGGGATCTGAGTGTACCGCACATTGCATCGCGGCTGCGTTCCAAAAGCCGGGATTTCGCGAGGATGCGTGTTTGTACTCCTTGCTGCAATCATTGCCAGTATTGTATCGCTCGGGGCTTTAGCATTTGTGCAGATCACGGTATATGTGAACGGCCGAGAGGTGCACTTGCCGTTCGGTGCCAGGGTCGAACAGGCGCTGGCCGCAGCTGGAGTGAAGCTGGCGGCCGGCGATCTGATCGATGCGGATGGAAAGATTCTGGAGGTAGGGACCGGAAACCCGGCCCAGCTCACTCTGAACGGAGCGCGGTGCGACACTACGGACCGCGTCGCTCCCGGCGATCGCATCGAGGCGGCGTCGGGCACGCCGATCATTGAGAGCATTGTGGTAGAGACCACCGAGACTGCGCAGCCTTTCGAGGTTGTCGGATCGGGCTCCTTCGTGAAGGTCCGATCGCCTGGAGCGCCTGGAAAGGTCACGGTCAAGAAAGGCTTGATTACCGGAAAAGTCTTTGAATCCGCAGAATCGCTGGAACCATCCGCAATGGTCATTGCGAGATTCCAATATGCCGTCGCGAAGAAGCTTGTTGTCCTGTCTTTCGATGACGGCCCTCATCCCACATACACGCCCCAGATTCTGGACGTGCTGCACAGCGAGGGTGTGCACGCGGTGTTCTTCGTCGTGGGAGCGCAGGCTGCTGCGTACCCGAACGTCCTCAAGCGGATTCGGGATGAGGGCCACGAGATAGGCAACCATACGTACTCGCATACTCTCACCGAAGCGGCTGTTGAGAGCGACATATCGTCTGAGATCAGCGACACTTCACAGTTGGTGGAGAAGCTGACCGCGAGTCCGACGAGGTGGGTCAGGCCAGTGGGCGGCTCGCTCAGCACGGCATTTGTGCGTGCGGCGGAATCGACTGGGCACATCATAGTCCTGTGGAATGTAGATACCCAGGACTGGCGCGCAGCTCGGAGCTGGGGACGATCCGATCAGATAAGGCTGAGTGTTTCCGACGCCCCCCTGGCCAACGGGTCGGTCATTCTCATGCACGACGGCGGAGGATACCGGGGCGCCA
>CAYZHL010000288.1:0-3429 GCA_964478095.1 uncultured Clostridia bacterium
CAGGCGCTGCGATACGAGTAGCCAGTCGAACGGAGGTGTTGCTGCATGTCATCGACGATCTACGGCAGAGTGGGCGGGATGATCGCTGGGTATAGCGTGTCGTGCATAACCACGCCTACCAGCGTTTCGGGCCGAGTAGGCGGCGCCGTTATCGGAGGTGACCTAAGCCTCGATATCCAGCCCCCTCCCGGGCGCATCTCCGGGCGGGTGGGCGGCGCGATCATCGGCAGATCCATAGAAGCGCAGTTCGCCGACTCCTCAGGTAACAGCATCTGTGGACGCATGGGCGGCATCATAGACGGAGTGGACATAACACTGCGTGGAACTGACCGCATCACCGGAAGGTGCGGTGGACCCGTAATTGGCTTCGATGTAGACCTCCAGGTGGAGCAAGGGCAGATGACCGGGCGCCTCGGAGGAGATGTGGTAGGCCACTCAGTGTCATTCAGCCTGGCCGCAGACCTTCCCAGCGTAGTGACTGCCCTCGTAGCCGTCACTACATACCAGTATTACCTGATAGCCCAGCGCAGGAGCTCGTCATCATCGTCTGGAAGTCGAAGCAATTAGCGGCCATAGCCGAGGATCAGCTCGTCGTCCGGCCCTGCCCCAACCGCAAGTCACGCTCTATTGCCGTGCTAGTAGGTGAACAGATAGCACCATTCGGAGTTGCTTTCGCCCTTGTAGATCTGCGGATGCTGAGTCGACTCGTAGTAGGTTGTCCAATACGATGCGTAGGAGTACGCTTCGTCAGTGTTTATCGCACGATCCCTTTGCCGACTGTCCAGGTAACCGTCAGCCGGGTACGGGTACCTCATGCCCTCGGTCAGGGCCCACGTGAACACCCCGTGGCCGTACGTGGGGTGACCGCCGGTCTCATACGACAGTTCCTTCTTGTCGCACGCGGTCATCACGATTTTGTAGTGCCCAGCGATGTTTCTGGCCATTACCTCAAAGCCCGTGGACCACGTGAACCCCGTCGGTAGGGCCGCGAGGCTCTTGTACATGCCGCCTGAATGGCACGAATCAAAGATGAATATCTTCCTAGCGTATTGGGGCATGTACTGGTTGATCCAGCTGTTAAGTTCCTGATCAGATATCATGGTGCTGGCATAGCGACTCGCGTCGCTTGGTATGATGTACTCAGTTGTCTTTGCATCATTCTGCGCCCCATGCCCTGAGTAAAACATGATGAACGTGTCGCCATTCGTGATATTGTCGCCGATGTCTCGGATCGCATTCTGTATCGAGTCCTTCGTAGCCTGCCACGGCGCAGTCAGCAGGGTATACTGCTTCGCCAGACGGTTTTCGACACCCAACCGCGTAACGATCAGTTCCGCGTCCGCAACGGCATACGATAGGTCACTAATGCCGGGATCATCATAGTCATTGATGCCTATGGCCAGTATGTGGAGCGATCCGAGCACGGCTCCGCCAAGGTGCGTAGTGGAACTGGCCTCAACATAGCAGGAAGCCTCACATACATCATTGAGGTATTTCTCATGCGTGATAGTGATCTCATGATATCCAGGGGTGAGCCTATTGATTCTGAAGTATCCATTGGAGTCCGAATGCGCAAATACTATGCCGCATGGGCAGCTCACTTCAAGCAGGGCGCCGCTCAGAGGGGCCAGCGATCCCTTCGGCGCCTCTGCCATCACGCCGAATCCCGGCCCGTCGTCGGCTTGAGCAGATCTAGCATCTGCATGCTTCCATATGTAGCCGTCTATCGCGCCCGTGAAAATAACGGGCCCACACCCACACCCGGTTACTGTGGCCACCGCAACCAGCAGCAGCAACGCAGCGATTCTTCGAACCTTCATCGGGCAACCTCCTTGATACATGTCATGAAAACGGCAGCCGCCGGGCTGTCCAGTCTACACTATAGCACACTCCGGCCTGCAATGATTGTGACTCCGGTGGTCGTCCAATGTTCCCCCAAGACCTTACTGGACGCCATATCGTGCATGCCCTTGAAACAGCAGGAGAAGACTGAGTCTCTGAGGAATAGTCATGTGGGTCAGCATCACAAGCTGCCTCTTAAATGGGGGGACATCACTGTGCTTCGATCTCGACTCGTACCAGCTTGCTGTGTAGCTTTATTGTTGTGTCTGATCAGCATGGCGCCTGCCATGGCGTTCGTACCAAACACGATCGATTCCCGCGCACTCGTCGGCTCTCGCGGGCCGAGCTTGCTGGACCGCGCAGCTGAAACCGGTTCGGCAGTCGACCTAATACCGGAAGCCCGGGGCCTGCAGGCGCCGTCGTGGGTTCGCGAAGGGTTGAGAGTGTACTATCGCACCTCCTCGGCCACTATAGAGAACCCGTTTGCAGTCGCAAAAGATGCCCCCAAGCCCCCCGTGATCAGAGTAGACCAAGTGAGTGCGTCTGCCCCTGCTGTAGTCCGGACCGACGTTATCGCGCTGGCGCCGCGATTCTCTGCTACGTACTCCACGATCTTCATTGGCGATCTGATGATTCCGTGGGATGACAGCTCATCCAGCGGATTTGCCGGCATCGGCGAGTTCTGGGTGAACCCGGCTGCGTTGCGCGACATAGCGAAACGGTCGTCCCCCGGCCTGTCAGCGGAATCTGTCCACTTCGAAGTCGGCGGGAAGGCTTATTCGGCTTTGCGTCTTGATTCCTCACAAGCGAGCCCCAAGCGCTACCTCACGTGGATCTTCGATACGTCCACGGGCCTACTGCTGTATCAAGCTCAATGGTTGGAACTCGCAGATCGTCGTCTTGCGCACTTGTCGGTCGCCGAATTCGTGTCAATGCGCAACATGACGCTCCCCTGGGAAGGAGGAGTGACGCCATCATGGGTGCAGCAAGGCGCCAAGTTGACCTACCAAGGAAGTATCAAAACATGGACTCCGGCAGGCGGACGCAATCTCCCGATCCCGGCTATGCTTGAGGTGGAGATGATCTCGGTCGGGCGCAACTGGTCCGCGGCCAGGGTAAAGCGGGTGTTCAGCAGCGCCGAGGAGGATCAAGCAATTA
Source organism: uncultured Clostridia bacterium (assembly GCA_964478095.1). GTDB lineage: Bacteria > Bacillota > DTU025 > DTU025 > DTU025 > UBA5389. The sequence continues at coordinate 3,001 of CAYZHL010000288.1, forward strand.
CTGTCTATTCAGGCACCGGGCTGCTGGCCGGCGGTTTTTGGGTTCCGCGTGCCAACCTCGCCAGGCTGCGCAGCGGCGAGCGGCTGGACCGGTACGACCCGGTGCTAGGCAGCAGTAGCGAGGTAGGCTTTGTTGGCGCAACCCCCGAAGGGGTCCCTGTCGTCGCCATATTCGAGTGGGGCGCCAAGTACAAGCGTGCCTGGATATACAGATCCACCGATGGGATGCTACTCTACTGGATGGACGAGAAGCTGGTTGACCCATCTACTGGCATGGTCCAGCAGGCTGAATGGCAATTGAGTAGCCAGTAGGCCAGGATCGGCTGATGCTCAGCTCTCTGGCGACGCGAAGGCAAGATGACGGATGATCGCGCCGGCCATCGCCAGGCCGGCCGCTCCGGGAACCATGGATATGCTGCCCACGGGGCCG
>CAYZHL010000289.1:0-3416 GCA_964478095.1 uncultured Clostridia bacterium
GGTGCGTATCGTGGACGCCTGGCGGCGCCGCGGCCACGTAGTGGCCATGACTGGAGATGGAGTGAACGATGCGCCTGCGCTCAGGCGCGCCGACATCGGGGCCGCAATGGGCATCACCGGAACTGACGTCGCCAAGAGCGCGGCCGACATGATCCTCACCGACGACAACTTCGCGACTATCGTCGCGGCTGTGCGCGAAGGGCGGGTGGTGTTCGACAACATAAGAAAGTCAGTGCAGTACCTAGTGTCGTGCAATATCGGTGAGATCATCGTGATATTCGCGGCCATCCTGCTGGGGCTGCCCAGGCCGCTCCTGCCTATCCAGATCCTGTGGCTCAACCTGATCACCGACGGCCTGCCGGCGTTGGCCCTGGGAGTGGACCCTCCCGAGCGCGATCTGATGAGGAGGAAACCGCGCGGCCGCAACGGATCAGTCCTGGATAGGGCATCCTCTGTGCGGTTGATCATATACGGGGTCTCCGTTGCCGGCCTGGGCCTGATGTCCTTTGCGATGGGGCTCGGATGGCCCGGCGCAATCGACGTCTCGCCGGATAGCCTCGTTGCAGCCAGGACTATGTGCCTGATGACCATGAGTTTCTCGCAACTGTTCCACGCGATCAACTGCCGTTCCGAGCTGGGCTCGATACTTGGAGCGGGCCTGTTTGCAAATACCAAGTTGCTGCTGGCCTTCTTCACATCCGGCCTGCTTCAGCTGGGGATCGTGTATCTTCCCGGGGTCAGCCGGTTTTTCAGCGTAGTAGATATCCACGGGGCTCGGTTCCTCGAATCAGTGGGTCTGGCCGCGTTCATGCTGGTCGTAGGCGAGCTTGTGAAGGCACTATCGCGCATGCAGCGGGCCGGGAACTGATTCGATGTCTTCTTACGTTTTTCTAAGGGGCGCAGGATTTTTGCCCCGGAGGGGGAAGTACTATCCTAGCCAGGACGGCGCACTCAATTAGTCCGGAAGGGGCTGATGTGAATGGAGATCACCGTTGTCGGGCGCAATGTCGCGGTGACTGACGCTCTCCGCGCGTACGCGGAGAAGAAGGTCGCCAAACTGCAGAAGTATTTCGAGCGCGGCATCATGGAGGCTCAGGTTTCCATGACGATCGAGCGCGGCATCCACAGTGTCGACATCACAATACAGGTGGACGGATTGCTTCTGAGGGGCGAGGAACACACTGGCGACATGTACGCGTCGATCGATGGCGCGATCGACAACATCGAACGACAGATCAGGAAATACAAGACTCGCATCAACCGCAGGCTCCGCCAGGAAGGCAACAGGCTTGTCGACGCCATGGTGGGAGTTGGCCCTGCGGCCAACGTTGTTGAGGCCCCCGAACCCAAGGTCGTCAAAACCAAGCGATTTGCGATAAAGCCGATGTCGGTCGAGGAAGCTATCATGCAGATGGAACTGCTGGGGCACGATTTCTTCGTGTTCATGGATGATTCCAGCGAGGATGTGAACGTGGTCTACAGGCGCAGGGACGGCAACTATGGTCTGATCGAACCGGAGTTCTGATCGGGCCTTTCTAGCTTGCGCGGCGGGAGCGGGGCGCGGGGGCGCTGCCGGTCCCGCCGCTCGTTATGGCGCCCGGCACTGTGCGGAGGGGTGGGGCTGGAATGCGTCCATTTGTGGGCTTCGTATTCGAAGGCGGGCAGCATTCGGGCGATGTTGAAGGCTGGGTGGCCCGGGCGCGCGAGGAGATGGCCATCCTGTTGGCCCGGAGACTAGTAGATACGGATTTGCTCGACAGGGTCGTGTTCGTAACCGACCGTCCGTCCCTTGCCGAGCGCGCCGCGTCGCTTGCCAAGGTAGATACGGCAGTCACGCCCGCCCAGTCCGCCTCGCCTTTCCACTTCGGGCGGCGTCTTGCCCAGGTCATTGCCGAGTACGACGCTGCAGGATTCGTCTACATGAGCGGTGGATCCGGCCTCCTCATGAGCATGGACGAGCTAGCCGGCTTCGTTCTTGCGACGCAGGAACGGCCGGGGAGCATTGTTGCCAACAACGTCTACTCAGCCGACATGTTCGGCGCGGCCGATTCGCAGGCGGCGCTTTGCACGGAGCTTCCGGCTGCCGACAACGGAGTTCCCATGGCGGCACATGCGGCAGGAATACCTGTATACGGATTGCCTCCTACGACCGGAAACACATTCGACATCGATACGCCGTCGGACCTCATCATACTGAGCGACGTGATCCCGATCCTCGCGCCATATGCCCAGTGTGTGCGGGATGTGGCCGCGGCAGGACCAGTGGAACGAGCTACCCCGGCTCTCGTGGCCGCCAGGGCGGCCTTGGCCACGGATCTAGCTGAGATTGCCCTGATCGGGCGTGTATCGCCCGCCACTGTAGCGGATCTCAACTCGCGTACCACTTGCCGCCTTCGAGTCTACTCCGAAGAACGCGGCATGCGCGCCTTCGGCCGCGACAAGCCGGGGATGGCCAGAAGTCTCATTGGCAAGATGATCGTATCAGGCGGGCCCCAGGCGTTCTTTGCCAGCCTGGCTTGGTGTTCGGATGCTGCGTTCATTGATACGCGCGTACTCTTTGCCCATCTGGGCGCCGCGCTTTCTCAGGAGGAACGATTCTGTTCGGACTTGTTCCTGTGGGAGAACGTGTCGAGTGGAGACGCTGCGTGCCTGGTGCAAGCGGCGCTTGATGCGCAAATACCGGTTATGCTGGGTGGACATTCGCTGGTGTCGGGGGCGGTGAGGGCGCTGGCAGCGTGTACCGGCAGGCGTGGTGTGGTATAATTGCTTGATGCGAACACTCAAGCGAGGTGGCGTTGTTGCTCAATCTTTTCAAGCGAATGTTCGACGTAAACGCGAGGGATGTGAGGGAGCTTGAGGCCAGGCTGGCCGCGGTGTCGGCTCTCGCGCCGGAGGCGGAGAGGGCTGCTGACGACGAACTCCTCGCTCGCACGGCCGAGTTCAGGAATCGCGTAGATCGAGGCGAGTCCGTCGATTCGCTGCTTCCCGAGGCTTTCGCGACTGTTCGCGAAGTCGCCCGGCGCAAGCTGGGGTTGTACCCTTACGACGTACAGGTCATGGGGGGCATGGTGCTGCATCAGGGCAAGATAGCCGAGATGAAGACGGGCGAGGGCAAAACGCTCGTGGCCACAATGCCCGCATACCTTAACGCTCTGGAGGGGCGGGGAGTCCATATCATCACGGTCAACGATTATCTGGCCAGGCGCGACGCCGAGTGGATGGGGCCTGTGTATCAGGCGCTCGGCCTCGACGTCGGCGTCATACTGCATGATCTTGACGCGCCTGCTCGCCGAAGGGCGTATGGGAGCGATATTACGTACGGTACCAATAACGAGTTCGGTTTCGACTACCTTCGCGACAACATGGCTACTTCCGCCGACCATCAAGTGCAGAGGGGACACAACTACGCCATTGTG
>CAYZHL010000290.1:0-2269 GCA_964478095.1 uncultured Clostridia bacterium
CATGCGCCTATTCCTCCAAAGCCCGAATCGCACGGGCAATGCGATCCAGCGACTTCTCCCGCCCCAGCAGAACAAGGCTTTCGAACAGAGGCGGGGTAACCCGCCGGCCGGTAATGGCTACGCGCACCTGCATGAGCAGGTCGCCCACCTTCCAACCGAGCGATTCCGCCAGGCCGCGCAGCGATGCCTCAATATCCTCGTGAGTCCACTGAGCCACCCCCGTGAGAAGCGTCTCGCACTCACGAAGCGCACCCGCTATGTCGCCCAGCGAGAGCTTGCCCTTGCCGACAAACGACTCCTTGGCCACATCCACCCTGTCCACAAAAAGAAATCCCAGCATGTCGGGGGCCTCGGTCAGCTTGCCCAGCCTGTCGGTGACCAGCGCAACAGCCCTTTCCAGGAACGCCTGGTCGGGAGTGGCGTACCCGGCCTTCTCCATGAACGGGCGCACTCTGGCAGCGAGATCCGCCGGTGTCAGGCTCCGGATGTACACGCCGTTGAACCAGTCTAGCTTCTTGATATCGAACACAGCATCCGAACGCGAGAGCGTGTCGACCGAGAAAGCCTCGACCAGCTCGTCCATGCTGAAAATCTCCTGATCAGTGCCGGGGTTCCAGCCCAAGAGGGCAAGGAAGTTCACCAGCGCTTCCGGAAGGTACCCCATGTCGCGAAACTCGCCGATGTAGACCGCGCCTGCGCGTTTCGAGATCTTGGTGCGGTCGGGGTTGAGCATGAGCGTCAAGTGCCCGAACTGTGGCGGATCCCACCCCATCGCTTCGTACACAGCAAGTTGGTCGAAGGTGTTGGTAAGGTGCTCCACAGCGCGGAACACATGCGTTATTGCCATGTGGTGCTCATCGACGACTGTGGCGAAATTGTAAACCGGGCTGCCGTCGGACTTGACTATCACGAAATCGCCGCGCTCGCCCATGTCTTTGTGCTGATTACCGCGGAGTAGGTCGACGAATGTCAGGGTCTCATCCGGGACTCGCAGCCTGATCACATGCTTCCTGCCCTCGGCTTCAAGCTCCGCGCGCTCCTCGGCCGCCAAAAGCCTGCACCTGCCGTAGTAGCGCGGAGGCTTGCCTGCCGCAAGCGCCTCTCTGCGCTCAGCTTCAAGCTCCTCGGGCGTGCAGTAGCAGCGGTAAGCCTTGCCCTCCGCCATCAGCCTGTCGACGACCTCGCGATACGTGTAAGCGCGCTCCATCTGGCGATATGGCCCGTAAGGTCCACCGACATCCGGCCCTTCATCCCACTTTATCCCAAGCCATCTCAGCCCTTCGAGCACACCCTCTTCCGACTCTTTTGTGCTCCGGCTGAGGTCGGTGTCGTCGATTCTGAGGATGAACTTACCACCGTATTTCCTGGCGTAAAGCATGTTGTAGAGCGCAGTGCGCGCGGTGCCCACATGGCAATTGCCTGTGGGAGACGGCGCGATGCGAACCCTGACTGTCGAATCGCATTCCGCATTCATGATCCATTGTCAGCTCCTCTTCGCCTAGACCGTTGATCCTGTGATTTGCAGTCGCGCCCGCACGGCCGGCACGCGATATATGGACATGCCGTTTCCTGTGGGCAACAACCCTGTATCACGCGATATTGCCGTTATGCTCGCGAACAGCCCGCCCAAGATGGAGTCGGTGAACCTCAGATTCCTCAGAGGGCGCCCGATCTTGCCATCCTCAATCAGAAACGTGCCGTCCTTGGTCATGCCAGTGAAGATGGTCTTCACCGGGTGGACCGGGTTCGCGTAGTTGAACCGTGTGATGTAGATCCCACGCTCGGTCCCGGCGACCATCTCCTCAATGCTGGAATCGCCGGCGCTCATCGCAAGATGTTGAGGATAGCCGCCCGGCATGCCGCCTCCGGGAACAGCATGCCCCGTAGACTGCGCGTTAGCCCTGGCCGCCGCGGTCCTATCGTAGATCATTCCCGAGGCTATCCCGCGATCGATCAGGGTCACCCTCTGCCTGGGCACGCCTTCGAAGTCGAATGGCAGCGGCGAGGTATCAGGGTCATGCCAATCGTCGGCGATCGTGACCATCTCGGATGTGATCTGCGTCCCCAGCCGCCCGCTGGCATAGCTCCTTCCCTCTATGAAAGATATCCCGTTCATGCCCATGTACGCAAGCATCTGCAGGGCCGTGGCGACGGCCGACGGCTCCATAACGACCACGTACTCGCCTGGTTCCACATCGCCGGGGTGTCGCGCGGCAAGGCACTTGCGAACGGCCGTTGCTCCCAAGGCCTCGAAGTCGAGGTCGCCCAC
>CAYZHL010000290.1:2406-2643 GCA_964478095.1 uncultured Clostridia bacterium
AGTGAGGCGTCTGTCCCCCGGGCCCATGCCCTGACGCCCCTGGAGTTGGCGACGGCCACCTCCATCGCTCGCGTCCTGAGCGATCCGGAAGCGTTAAGCTCATGCGCGTCAGCCTGTCGTATTATGCGGCTCACAGCCTGCGCTCGCTGGGCCGGTGTGAAATCGTGAGTCTGCTCGTCGTATCCTTCGGCCTCCTCGTATTCCGCCGGATCAGCTAGCCCCGGGGCTTCGGGGTTC
>CAYZHL010000290.1:2683-3379 GCA_964478095.1 uncultured Clostridia bacterium
GCCATCTGGACAGCTCTTGCGGCAGCCTCCCGCACTGCGTCGCCGGTGATCTGATTGGCGGAAGCCCAGCCTTCTCGCGTTCCAAGCACCGCTCGAACGAGTAGCTCAGCGCTGTCGACGGTCGTGTTCTGATGGATTTCGGAATTGGCGAACCTGGTCAGGCTATCTGTCTCCAACATGAGTACCGCTTCTGCCGCATTGGCGCCGCAGGCGGAAATCGCAGCCTCGCACACACTGAGCGCGCGATCCTTCCCTACCATCTTCCCACACCCACCTTCACATTTCTGAACCTGGCAGGCGATGTGCCGTGCCCCACCCGCATGATCTGAAGCGGTTCACCCTTGCCGCAATTGGGCACTCCCCATAGCACCCATTCCTCGGGGCCGGCTATCCCGTCGCATGAACCCCAAAACTGGGGTGTTATCCCGGTATAGGTAGGGTTCTTGACCATCTCCGCCAACTCACCGTTGCGAATCCGGTAGCCTATCTCCGAGCCGAACTGGAAGTTTAGCCGCCTGTCGTCGATGCTCCAGCTCTTGATGCCGTCCATGAAGACGCCGTCGTCAGTTCCCGCGATCAGCGATTGCAGCGTATCGCTGCCCGGCTCAAGACAGATGTTGGTCATTCGGATGATGGGCATCCTGTCCCATCCGCTAGCACGCATGGCGCCGTTGCTCACTGTGCCAAGATCATGGG
>CAYZHL010000291.1:0-371 GCA_964478095.1 uncultured Clostridia bacterium
CTCGCTATGGCGACTCTCTGCTGCTGGCCGCCGGAGAGGTCCATCGGGCGCCGGCTTTCCAGCCCCGCGAGGCCTACCTCGGAGAGCATTGACATGACCCTATCCTTGATCTCCCCGCGCGTCTTTCCGCCGAGGAGAACCAGCGGGAGCTCTACGTTCTCGTATGCTGTGAGCACCGGCACGAGGTTGTAGGTCTGAAAGACGAACCCGATCTTCTCGCGCCGCAGGCCCGCCAGCTCTGACGGCTTGTAGCCGGCTACGTCATCGCTGTCGATGACCAGCCTGCCGCGGGTGGGGCGATCCAGGCAACCTATGAGGTTCAGGAGAGTGGTCTTGCCGCTCGCCGTTTCCCCGGACACGAAGAGGGACAT
>CAYZHL010000291.1:381-736 GCA_964478095.1 uncultured Clostridia bacterium
GCCAGGGCTTCGATGAAGTGGGTCTTGCCGGTCCCCGACGGGCCGGCGATGGCGGTGAACTCGCCTGCTTCGACGTCGAGGTCGACGCCTCTGAGGGCGGGCACGGTCATCCGACCGTGAGAATACTCCCGGGTCAGACCCCTTGCTTCGATAAGGGGCATGCTCTGCACACCTCATTTCCATGCGACGTAACAACGCGTCCGCGATCATGATACCACCCTATTGACCATGTGGTCAACGGCCGGTTTGCACGCGTCGGAAGAATAATGGAAGGACTCGTGCAGGCAGCCGCGGCGACGATCAAGCAGAAGAAGGTAACATACGATTTGGCCCGAATGATGGAAGGAGTGCACGA
>CAYZHL010000291.1:849-1272 GCA_964478095.1 uncultured Clostridia bacterium
CGAATGATGGAATGAGTGCACGAGCTGAGCACCTCGGGGTTCGCCGAGGCCATCGTGGCGAACATGGAATGAGCGACTAGAGTTGGTCAAGATCGATCGGGTCATTTTCACAGTCGCATTGACCGTCGTCGGAGGCTTCATCGGCCATACGCTGGGCGTACCGGCAGGCGCTCTACTTTGTTCAATGAGATCACGGTACATCACCTGCAGATGTAAGCAGGAAAAGCATCAGTACTTGCCGAAAATTACAGGAAGGTGCATGATGCCTCAGCCTGGGGGAGATGGGAATGCGCGCAACACTGCAAAAGAGACTCCGGATGCAGCTTCGTGCTGCGGCGGCGTGTGTTCTTGCGGTTGCGTTGGGGGCAACGTGTTCGGGTGCGCCATCCACCGTCGGTTCGCCTCAGAATGCCTTTGGCGTAT
>CAYZHL010000291.1:1282-1683 GCA_964478095.1 uncultured Clostridia bacterium
GGCGATGAGGCTTTTCCTCCATTCGAGTACGTTGCGGAGAGCGGGGCTTACCAGGGCTTCAACGTGGACCTGATGAACGCAATAGGAATCGAGCTGGGGATCCAGATCGAGCTGATCCCGATGCCGTGGTCACACATTCGCGAGGCGTTGGAAGCCGGAGAGATCTGCGCCATTCAGGGCATGAAGCGCACTCCTGCCCGCGAGTCGCAGTTCGTGTTCTCCGATGGGTACCTTGAGTCTGCTATGGCCATATTCGTGAGAACCACAGAGTACGGCATAACAGGCCTCGATGATCTCGTCGGTCGCATAGTGTCAGTTCAGCGGGCTGACGCAGGGCACGAGAAGTTGGCCGCTCTTGGAGGCATTGAGCTCTTGACTATGCCCTCGCAGGAAGCCGCGCT
>CAYZHL010000291.1:1693-3354 GCA_964478095.1 uncultured Clostridia bacterium
CATGTCGTCTATTGTATCCTTCGTTTAATCTGTCCGAATGGGGTATTGACGATTCGATATTCGCCTTCGGGCGCGCTTTTGCCTTCCGCGGCACGGGCCGGCGGCGCTGCAACCGGCGGCGGGGTGGCGGGCGGCGCCGATGCCTATGTCGGGAATAGGCTGGCGGGCATACACATGGCGCAGAAGCGCGGCCTGGCGGAGTATGTCAAAATCACCGGCGACTCTATCGATCCGGCGCCGTATGCCATGGCGTTCAGAAAGACCGATAGCGAACTGGCGTCCCTGTTCAATGAGGGGATAGCAAAGGTCAGATCGTCAGGCACGTACGACAAGATACACGCCAAGTGGTTCGGTAGGCCCATTGATGAGGGCGTTCTCGGATTGGACAGGGCCCGTATCCGATTGCTGTTGACTGCGTCGGCCTTGATATTGGCAGGCGCAGTGCTGATCATTGCATGGAACTTCTCACTTCGCAGGCTCGTGGCGGCCAAGACCACGGAAATCGCTCAGGTGAACGCTCTGAACCATCAGATCCTGGAAAGCTCCTGCGATGGGATAGCCGCGGTCGACTCAGAGCTCAGCTTCATATGGGCCAACGGCACGGCAATGCGCCTCATGGACTGGAAGCAGGGCTCTGTAGTGGGCGTGAACCTGTCGGACACTCTTCTGGCTCCTCTGGTCTATCGAACGCCTCTGAGGCGGATTGCGTCCGAAGAGGCCGATGCGATCAGATGCGACGTGGAGCTGAACATAGGTGATGAACCACGGATCTACAGCGTCAGCCTGATGCCTCTGATGCCCCAGGCATCTTCTGTTCAAAGCGGGGTGCTTCTGTCATTTTCCGACGTGACAGCGCTGAGGCATTCGGAGCAGGCCGCGTCGACCGGCTTGCTCATGAGTGCGCTGGCCAGGTCGGTTTCGGGCGTGGCTTCCGCTATCCGCAACCCGCTGCTGTCGATACGCGAGTACCTCGGGCAATTGCCTGATCGCTGTGATCAGCCTGAGTTCATTGATGAGGTATGCAGGTTCGTGCCATCACAGGTCGATAGAGTGAACGCAGCCATCGGCGACCTTGCCTTTTTCGCCAAGCCCAGATCTCCCGAGCCTGAGGCGTTCGATCTTGCAGCGTGTGTCGGCGAGGTGCTGGCTCGCGCAGGCGATGAAGCGGACTCTAGAGGCATCATCATCCGCGCCGACCTGGCCGACGTGAAGGCCTTTGCCGACAAGGCTCAGGTGACTGACGCTGTGTACAGGGTCATATCGAACGCCATCGCGTGTTCGAGGCACAGGTCAGAAGTCGAGGTGCATCTGCGGATAGCCAATGAGGCATTCGCCGAGATAGAGGTGTGCGGCTACATTCCTGATCTAGGCACACAGTGGGAACGGATCGAACGGGGTGAGCAGAGCCGTATGGACGCGGCAGCTGAGCCGTTCTTCAGAGCCAGGCCAGGCGACTCCGCTCTCAGCATGGCTGTAGCGTACAGAATACTGAAGCTCAATGGCGGATTGCTCGCCGCGGACGCTACGCATGAGGGGACATGCGTCAAGATGACGATTCCCCGCTTGCGTCTGGGTTGAACCGACTCAGGCAGGCACTCTGACATGTGTGCCGAGCAACGCCAGCCGATATCCTGACTGCTCGGCGCTCACCTGTATAGGCA
>CAYZHL010000292.1:0-3349 GCA_964478095.1 uncultured Clostridia bacterium
CCGCGACTTAAGTCGTGGGAGGTTCAACCCATCATCTGCCCCTACACTGCTCTTCTCGACATCTTCTGGCAGCAGATAGACCCCACGGATCCCGGGTGGCAGTTCTACGACCGGGGCGAATCATGCCGAACCGCGATTTTCTACCACGACGAGGCTCAGAGGCAGCTGGCGGAGGCTTCAAAGAAGGCGCTTGCTGAAAGCGGCAGGTTCGACAAGCCCATAGCTACACTCATCCTGCCCGCATCGGCCTTCTACCCGGCCGAGAAGTATCACCAGGACTACCACAAGAAGAACCCGCTGCGCTATGAGGCGTACCGAGCCGGGTCGGGCCGGCAGGCCTTCATCGAGCGCTACTGGAAGAAGTCGGCTGAGGATGATCTCAGACGTCGACTCACCCCGCTGCAGTACGATGTCACGCAGAATGCCGCAACCGAACCGCCGTTTCGCAATGAATACTGGGATCACCGCGAAGAGGGCATATATGTCGATATTGCAAGCGGAGCCTTTGTTCAGCTCGCGCGACAAGTTCGACTCAGGCTCCGGTTGGCCCAGCTTCACCAGGCCGATATCGGAGTATCACATAAAGGAAGCCGTGGACCGAAGCCATGGCATGCGCCGAACTGAGGTGAGGAGCAGAGAAGCGGACTCGCACTTGGGACACGTTTTCCCGGACGGGCCCGGGCCCGGTGGCCTTCGATACTGCATTAACTCGGCCGCGCTTCGCTTCATCCCCAGAGATCGCCTGGAGATCGAAGGCTACGGGGAGTACAGGAAGTTGTTCGATGAGTAGCTCACGGCTCTCACTGCGATCGCGGAGTATCGCACTCAATGCGGGGCGCCGCTGACTAGGTCGTGTTCATCCGCCGAGCTAGATCCTGTGGGCCCATGTCCAGTTCCAGCCGGCGGTTCACAGCCTGTTCTACAAGTGCACACTGGAGTCAGGAGATCGTAGTAGGCCCTGACCTCCGGGTCTGCAGGCAAGTGCTCCCCTGCGTTCTTCCATCTCGCCATGATCACTCCTCAGAACTCATGTTGCAGATTGCAGAGCGACAGACTCGTCCACCTGCGATCAACCCAGTCGTTCATGCGCTGATTCGCGAGGGCCATGGCTCCGCGAGGCGTCTTGATCGCCTTCCTGGCAGATGCGCGCAGTTGGGATGAGTTGCTGCGGAGGCGTCCTTGTCTACAATTGACAGACGATCACGGAACACCTGGTGATAGGAGATTGTCTGCTTGACAAGGAATACGAGCTCCGAAGTAGTAATTGATATAGAGTGTAGCCGCCAGGGGGTATGCCTTTGTCGTAACAGAAAAAAGGCCTGACAGGGCCGTGGTGAATCCATGATGCTCCGATAGAAGCCGACATTGCAAAGACCACCTTTGTGAGGTGGTCATACATCCATGCCCACGGTACTCCCACAGCCGAGGAGGAGTTAGAGGAGAGAGGAGCAATTACCATGCAAGGTATGGTATCAGTCAAGAATCTGGTCAAGACGTTTGCATCCAAGGACGAAACAGTAACGGCTCTCAATAATGTGACTCTATCCACCCCTGCCAATAAGATCCTGACCCTTCTGGGACCTTCCGGGTGTGGGAAGACGACGCTCCTTAGGTGTATAGCCGGGCTTGAATCTCCCGTGTCAGGGGAGATCTCCATTGGCGACGAGGTGGTGTGGTCAAAGGAGAAGGGCATTTCCTTGCCGCCCGAGCGCCGCGGCATTGGGATGGTGTTTCAATCCTACGCGATTTGGCCTCATATGACTGTGTTTGGAAACGTGGCCTACCCGCTTGAGATCCGCAAAACCCCGAGGCAGGAGATGCGCCAACGAGTCGAGAAGATCCTCGATCTCGTGAAACTGAGCGGTTTCGAGAACCGACTGGCGACTAAGCTCAGCGGCGGGCAGCAGCAGAGAGTGGCGCTCGCCCGCGCGCTCGTAGCCGAGCCCAAGGTGATCCTGTTTGACGAGCCCCTCAGCAATCTGGACGCGAAACTGCGTGAGAGCACGCGCCAGGAACTCAGAGACTTCCTCACTGAGCTTGCCATCTCCGCCATCTATGTAACTCACGATCAGGTTGAAGCCCTGACGATTTCGGACCACATAGCAATCATGCGCGGGGGCGTGATAGTCGAACAAGGCACGCCCCAGGACATCTACCTTCGTTCCAACAACCCGTTCGTGGTGGACTTCATCGGAAGGGCCAACTTCCTGGACGCGACCATCAAGGGCTACAAGGACGAACACCATGCCATCGTGTCTTGTGCACTGGGCGATATCGTGTGTAGCGCTCCGTCCGACCTTGGGATCGGAACGAAAGTGACTATCTACACTCGACCCGAATCCTTCGAGGTGGCGCCGCCTTCTTCCGTCCCCCCTGAAAACGAGTTCGAGGGTACTGTCACGAGCCTTCTTTTCGCCGGCGAAGCCCATGAGGCCGAAATCCTGGTTGGTGGAGCTCGCATACTGGCAAAGCTCAAGTTCCACATCCCGCTCAAGAAGGGCGATAGGGTGCGACTGCATGTCGATCGCGAATGGTGCCGCGCCCTGAGCCCCGGGGAGGAGGCATGACAGTGCTCGAACATCAATCTCGTGCTCGTGTTCGCGTTGGCGTGCCGCTAGTGGGGATTCTCATTGTCGCCGTGGGCGCGCTGACCATCGGCCCCGTCTTGATGCTGGTGATAGGCAGTTTCTCCAAAGGAATCGGAGCGATCGGCGCATTCACGACCGACAAGTACGTCGCCGCTTACACCGATCCCGCGCTTCCCAAAACGCTCCTGAATACCGTAGTCTTCACCCTCGGGGCCGCGTGCTTCTCAACCATCCTGGGCGGTCTTCTTGCCTATCTGAGCGTTCGGACAGATATCCCGTTCAGCGGCTTGTTCCGAGTCCTTCCCGTAGTACCGATGATGATTCCCCACGTCCTGTTCGCAGCTGCGTGGATAACGTTGCTCAACCCGACCAATGGCATGCTGAACTTATTCCTCAGGAACGTGTTTGGGCTCTCGGACGGGCCGTTCAACATCTACTCGCTGGGGGGAATGATCTTCCTTGAAGGGATGCTAGATCTGCCCGTCACCTACCTCGTGATCTCGCCTGCCATGTATTCGTTCGACACGACGCTCGAGGAGGCTTCCCGAGTCAGCGGAGCGTCGAACCTATACACTCTGCGCAGGGTCACATTGCCGATACTGAAACCCGCGTTCCTGGCCACATTCACTCTGGCTATTATCCGGACCCTGGCTGCGTTCGCTATCCCGTCCATGGTGGGAATGCCCGGACGTATCCATATCCTGACCACGCACATATACCGGATCATATCGGTAGGTTGGTCGCCTGACTACGGCAGGGCA
>CAYZHL010000293.1:0-3320 GCA_964478095.1 uncultured Clostridia bacterium
CTGCATCGATCGTTCTCAAGCTGAAGCCGGGCGCTTACATCCTTGACGCGCAGGTGCGCGGGGTGGTCAACTTGGCGGCCGGCGCTGTACAGGGTTTGTCGCCGGAGTTCATCACGGTTGTGGATACTGACGGCAACATGCTGTGGCGCGGCGGCGGCGGCAGCGGCAGCTTGGCTCAGGGACCTTCCACAGGGGCCCTGACCACGGCGCAACTTGAGGCAAAGATGTCGTTTGAGCAGGAGATGCAGCGACGTGTGGAGACTATGCTCGATAGGGCGTTAGGTATCGGCAAGGCCGTGGTCAGGGTGTACGCCGACATCAACTTCGACTCCACAGAGCGCGCCAGCGAAATCTACCAGCCTGTTGCAGGGGGGCTCGGTATTCCCATCGCCGAGCAGACTACCGAAGAACAGAGGCGTTCTGATGGCCCTGTAGCTTCAGGCGTGGCAGGCACTCCAACGAACGTGGAAGGCTATCCAGTTGTCACAGGGGCGGCGGGAGGCAAGTCCGACTACACACGCACTGACCGCACCATCAACTACGAGGTGTCCAAGGTAGTCGAAAAGGCCGTGATCGCGCCGGGGAAGGTCGAAAGGATATCAGTCGCCACTGTTGTGGACGGAACACTGACGCAGGACAGACAGGAATCCATCAGGCAAGTGATCAGGGCTGCAGTGGGCATACGTCCTGAACGCGGCGATGAGATCGCCATCACAGGCATGGAGTTCGCTCGCGGCGCCGATGATGCGGACATGTCTCTGGCGGAAGCAGACGTGGCCAAAGCCGACAGGCGCTCGTTCATCGTGCGTCTGGTCAGGATCATCACCCCGATCATACTTGGGTTCTTGATACTCATTTTTGCACTGTCGTTCTTGCGCTTCCTTCGCAGCAGGCCAGACTACGCGCCTGAGCTGGCCGTCGGGCGAAGAGTGGACGAGGTGCTGGCGCAAGAGCTGCCTCCGCCTGCACTTTCGCCAGATCAACAGAAGGCTCGCGCAGAGGAAAAGCGCAGATCGGAGGTGCGGCAGAGCGTGGAGACCCTTGCACGCTCCAAACCGGCGGATGCCGCCAAGATCCTGGAGACCTGGATGTCGGAGGAGTAGCGGACCGAGAGGCGGGTGCGAAGCGCGGTGAACGGATCAAAATCATCTGTGAGCGGGCGGCGAAAGGCGGCGATCGTTCTGGTTTCGCTGGATTCGGAAACTGCCGCGTCCGTTCTCAAGCACATGAAGGATGAGGAGATCGAGCAACTCACTCTGGAGATCGCCACCTTGGGCAAGGTGTCTCCTGCGCAGCGTGACGCCACCGTCTCTGAATTCTACCAGCTCGCGTTGGCTCAGGAGTACATAGCGCAGGGCGGCATTGATTATGCCAAGAACATACTGGAGAAGGCCCTCGGCGCTTCGCGGGCCATGGAGATCATTAACAGGCTCTCAGCGAATCTGCAGGTTACGCCGTTCGACTTTGTCCGCTATGTCAGCCCTGAACAACTGACCAACTTCATCGAGGGCGAGCATCCGCAGACCATCGCCTTGATCGTTGCGCATCTCCGTCCTGACCAGGCGGCCTTGGTGCTGTCGGCTCTTACTCCCGAGTTGCAGGCGGACGTGGCGATGCGTGTGGCGCAGATGGAAGGGGCCCGCCCCGAGGTCATCCGAGAGGTTGAGGCGGTGCTCGAGCGCAAGTTGACGAGTTTCGGCACTCAGGAGTTTTCGGCAGCCGGCGGAGTTAAGTCGCTGGTCGAGGTGTTGCAGAACGTCGACCGATCCACGGAAAAAGTCATCCTGGAGCGGCTGGAGGAAGAAGATCCCGAGCTGGCCGAAGAGGTCAAGAACATGATGTTCGTATTCGAGGACATAGTGTTCATGGAAGACCGTTACGTCCAGGTGGTCATCAGAGAGGTAGAAAGCAAAGACCTTGCGCTCGCGCTCAAGGCTGCGTCCGATGAAGTCAAGGACAAGATAACGCGGAACATGTCGGAGCGTGCTGCGGCTATGCTCCGCGAGGAACTGGACTTCCTGGGCCCCGTGCGTCTTCGCAATGTTGAGGAAGCGCAGATGAAGATAGTGAGCGCGATAAGGAGGATGGAGGAGGCCGGGCAGATCGTCGCCATCCGGGAGAAGGGGGATGAGATGGTTGTCTAGCGTCTACAAGGGCACTGATCTCCTGAGTCCAGCGGGGTTGGGGGCGGCTTTTGTGCTCCGCACTGACCGGCCGGAGCTCGCGGCGCTTCGTGATGGCCTGGACGGGGCGGACGACGAGACCGGGCTGACACTCGAAGAGAGGGCAGCTCGCATCATAGCCGGAGCAAGGCGGGAGGCCGACCGGATCCTGGAGGATGCCAGGGCGGAGGGGCAGATAATCAGCCGGCGGGCTCGCGAGGAAGGGCGCGAAGAAGGTCGGCGGGCCGGAGCAGGTGATGATGGAGTATGAGGACGTACTCGGCATCATGACGCGGACGGCCGACGCCATAGTATCGCAGGCTGATGCCTTAGTGCGTGCCAGCGAGCGTGACATAGCCCGGCTGGCGGTGGCGGTGGCCGGCAAGGTGATCCAGAGGTCGGTGGAGCAGGATCCTGAGATCGTGCTGGAGATGGCGAGGGCGGCGATCAGCCAGACTGAAGGCACGCGCGGTGTCGTGTTGCGCGTGTCGCCCAAAGACATGGAATTGGTGCTATCCGCCCATGACGAGTTAGTGAAGTCCTCGCCTGATCTGCGCAATCTCAAAGTAGTAGAGGACCCTCGTATCGAACGCGGCGGATGTGTCGTCGAGATGGAGGTTGGCCACGTCGACGCCAGAATCGACGAGCAATTGGGCGAGATAGAGAGAGTGTTCATGGAGGAAGCGGATTATGTCGGCTGACAGCAGCGGCGCGGGTGGGCTCGCGATCGATTTGAGCAAGTACCACAATCGGTTGGAGCGGCTCGACATAGTGAGGCAGAGCGGCCGCGTGGTACAGGTGATCGGATTGGTCATCGAGTCCAACGGCCCGCAGGCGCAGGTGGGTGAGGTGTGCTACATCCGCCCGCGCAGCTCGCGCGCGCCGGTCACTGCAGAAGTCGTGGGATTTCGCGAAGGCAAACTCCTGCTCATGCCGCTAGGCGAGATGGCCGGCATCGAACCGGGCAGCAAGATCGTCGCAGGGGGCAAGTCATTGGGCGTCCGAGTCGGCGATGAGCTCCTGGGAAGGGTCCTGGACGGGCTGGGTAATCCCATGGACGGCAAAGGCCCGATACATGCCGTGGCCGAGTATCCTGTGTCGAGCTCGCCCCCGAGCCCTCTGGCGCGTCCGCGGATAGCGCAGCCTCTCACATTGGGC
>CAYZHL010000294.1:0-2900 GCA_964478095.1 uncultured Clostridia bacterium
GGCGGCGGAAACCGCGGCGCGCGCGCCCATACGCGCTACAGTGAGTATAGTACCCTCAACAGGCTTCATCACTGCCTTGTACGCCACACTGGCCGCCTCTGCGAGGGCCGCGCCGACGTCAGACGGGGAGGCCACGGCAAGCCCGTGGAGTCGCTTGGCAAAACCCCTCATCAGCTGCGAGAATATGACTCCGGAGTTCCCGCGCGCGCCCATCAGCGACCCAATGGCTATAGCGTCGGCAACCGCGCCTACGTTCGAATCGGGGGATTTCTGCGCTTCCTTGAGCGCGGCAGAGACCGTCAGATACATGTTAGTTCCAGTATCACCATCTGGAACAGGAAATACGTTGAGTGAGTCAACCATGCTCTTGTTCTCACCCAGCCAGGCAACTCCAGACGCAAAGGCATCGATGAGAGCGTGCCCATCAAGCCCCTTCTTCACAGGCGCCCGGTCGTGCTTCGCTCCAGCCATTATCTGTGCCGTTCCTTTCCGCCCGCACCCACACGCACGCCGTGGACATTCACATTGACTTCCGAAACATGAAGGCCCGTTGTAGTCTCCAGAACGTACTTGACCTTATCCATGACGTTGTTCGCTACTTCGGTAATACGGGTGCCATATTCTACAATGATGTACAGGTTAATCTTCACATCGTCGCCCTCTACATCGACTTCCACTCCGCGGGCGATGTTATCGCGTCCCAAGAGCTCGGCTATACCGTCGGTAATCGTACGCGATGCCATGCCGACCAGCCCGTAGCACTCAGTGGCGGCCATTCCGGCTGTAGCCGCTATCACGTCGTCTGCTATCGTTATCTGCCCGAGCTCTGTATTCATAGCTCTGCCCATTGCGAAACCTCCAATGCGAACATGCGAAACAATGGAATCGTGGGCCAAACATTTTTCATGTATTCTATAGACGTATGAGCTATTCCTTCTTGGCGTGCCCTTGCGTAGTCTACCCGGCTGTGATAACATTTAAGTTGTGCGTGTCAGGCGCTGCAAGGAGGAGTTCGCATGCCCAAGATGTGTGCGGTCTGTGGCAAGTCCCCGTCGTCCGGGAACAACGTCAGCCACTCTGAGCTCAAGACGAGGCGCCGTTGGTATCCGAACCTCCAGAAAGTCAGGGCGATGGTCGATGGTAGTCCTCGCCGGATAACCGTCTGTACCAGATGCCTTCGTTCGGGAAAAGTGACCCGGGCGATCTGACGTACGGCCTCGATCTGAACAGCTTTTTCACGTGACGCCCCCGCGATCGGGGGCGTTTCACGTTATCCGGTCTCTCTCTATCAATGCCTTCTCCCACAGTTGGCGTACCACACCGTAACCCGTTCTCGCAAGCCCAACCCTTACGCCGGATCTCGACCTGGGGCCGTGACAATCCGAACCGGCAGTCACTATCAGCCCATACTGCTTGGCAAGGCCTGCGTACCGAGTTCGTTGCTCCTCGCTGTGGTCGGGATAGATCGCCTCGATGCCGGCAAGCCCCGCCTCTACCAGCGAGTGAATCATGTCGTCATGCCCGGACAGGCCGGGATGGGCGAGCACCGGAACACCGCCGGCGGCCAGGATCGCACGCACTGCATCGTGGGGCGAAAGCTTGGACCTCCTGACGTATGCAGGCGCATGCCTGCCGATATAGCGCGAAAAAGCTTCATCCCATGAGCTCACGTGACCCGCCCGTATCAGCGCCTGGGCCACGTGCGGTCGCCCCAGAGCGCCGCCGTCGGAGGCCCGGCGTACCTCATCCATGCTTAGCTGCCCAGGTCGCTCAGTCGGTCCAGCATTTTCCGCACGCGCTCCAGCCTGCTTTCGCGCTGCGATTCCAGGAGGCCCAAAAGCCCCCGATCCTCCGGATCGATGAAGTATCCCAGTATGTGGACCTCGCCATTGTCCACATCCGTGGAAAGCTCGAGCCCGGGCACAACCTCTACGTCGATCTCGGCCCCCTTGGCCGTTGCCTCATCGATTCCGGACACTGAGTCATGGTCAGTCACGGCTATGGCGGCAAGGCCGCGACGCCGGGCCTCCGCGACCAACTCCCCCGGGGTGAAGGTACCGTCGGATGCTGTGGTATGACAGTGAAGGTCAACGGACCCGTCTGACACCCACAGTCACCTTCTCTCCATTGACGTCCCATTCCTTGACGTATTCGCCTTCCGGCTCTCCCTGGACGAGGCTGAGTGATAGAGTCTCGCCCATCAAGTATTCCGTGTGCTCTGCTAGGGCACGCATGGATTCGGGTCCGCCCGCGCAAACAGTGCAGATGCGGTCGGATATCTCGAATCCGGCCTCCTTCCGGGTGGCCTGGATCTTGTTGACCAGTTCGCGCGCGAACCCTTCGATCTTGAGATCGTGGGTTATGACTATGTCCAGTGCCACCGATCGCCCGTTATCCGTCTCCACATGGAATCCCTCGCGCGCCACGGTTTCCACTGTTATCTCCTCCGGCAGTATTGACACATCGCCCGCGCCCTCCAGCGCCAACACGACCGGGCGTCCGGCCTCAACATCGCGGGCTACTCCTCCCGCATCAGCACTCGCCAGCGCCGACGCAATCTGGCGCATCAGCTTGCCATGCTTCGGCCCGAGCAAGTCGTACCTGGGCTTGATTCTATGTGAAACGAATTCGCCGAAATCGCGGGCGAACTCGACGCCCCGCACATTCAGCTCATCTTCCACCAGATCGGCCAGTGCCGTCAGCTTATCCTGTTCGTCCGGAGTAGCCTGCACCACGATCTTGGAGAGCGGCTGCCTGTTCTTGATATTCACCTCATTGCGAGCAGCGCGGCCAAGGTACACCACCTGGCGGGCCAAATCCATCTCGCTGTCCAGGAGCGGATCGATAACCTCCTTGTCGGGCACAGGATAGTCCTCCAGATGTACACTGCCCCGATCCGG
>CAYZHL010000294.1:2910-3311 GCA_964478095.1 uncultured Clostridia bacterium
GGCTCGAGATTACCGTAGATCTCGTCGGCCAGGAACGGCGTGAACGGCGCTATGAGCCTCGCCAAAGTCACAAGAGCCTCGTGCAGCGTAAGGTAGGCTGCTTCCTTGTCGGAGGTCATCTCGCTGGCCCAGTAACGCCGGCGGCACCTCCGCACATACCAGTTGGACAGATCGTCTACGAACTGCTCGATCCTGCGACCGGCCGCGGTGATGTCGAAGCTGTCCATCAGGCCCGTGACGTCCTGAATCAACCCGGCAAGCCTGGACAGCAACCACCTGTCGATCATCGCCCGTTGGGCGGGCGGCACGCTGTGCTCTCTCGGGACGAACCCGTCTATGTTGGCATATAGCACGTAGAAGGCGTACACATTCCACAGCGTGCCCATAAACTTGCGCATCGC
>CAYZHL010000295.1:0-3293 GCA_964478095.1 uncultured Clostridia bacterium
TGGGATTCGAACCCACGGCCCATCACTGAGACACTGGTTTTCAAGACCAGCTCCATAAACCACTCGGACACCCCTCCGGCCCGATGCTAACCAGAGTATACACCGCACTGTAACACGAGTCAAGGCAAGCAGGATATCTGCGACAAATGTGGAACAGGGCTTGATGGACTCGCCAAGCGAGTTGGGCTTGGTCTACACGATCGCAACACTTGGAGCTACGAGGGATGCACATGCGCTACATACCGATTGAACAAGCCGAGCCTGCGATGATACTGGCGCGCAATATCTGGGGACCCAATGGGCAATTGCTACTCACGGCAAATACCGTGCTGAGGGAGTCCTACATCTCACGCCTGCGCAACCTTCAGTACTCGGCCGTGTACGTGAAGAGCTACCCTGACGAGCCAGTAGAGAATATTCTGGAACCTGTGAAACAAGAGACTATAGTCCAAGCCACGTTGACGCTGAAGTCCGTTGCCGAAGCCGCAGTCACCTCAAGCCGTCTGGACCTGGGCCGCGTCCTGGAAGTGGTGAGCGACATCGTAGATCAGGTGCTGAGCAACCGCAACGTGGTCTACAGCATCGCCGACATAAGGTCGTTCGACGACTATACCTATGGGCACTCCGTGGATGTATGTGTGCTGGCCGTCATGTGCGCCGCAGAGATGAGAATGACCAGGTATGACCTGCTCGACCTGGGCACAGGCGCGATGCTCCATGATCTCGGCAAACTCTTCACTCCCAAGGCCATTCTCTCTAAGGAGACTCCACTGCTAGACGAAGAGTGGGACGTCATCAAGCGCCATCCGTGGGATGGTTTCCAGATGCTCCGCAAACAGGTGCCGCTGATGCCGGCCCATGTCGCTTTCCAGCATCATGAGAGGTATGATGGATCCGGCTACCCGCGCGGGCTGACCGATTGCCAGACGCTCGACATCGCCAAGGTTACCGCCGTGGCCGACTCCTTTAATGCCATGACCTCCGACAGACCCTACAGGAAGGCCCTCATGCCGCATGAAGCTCTCCCGATTCTGGCGCGAGAAGCGGGCAAGAGCTACAACCCCGATGTCCTGCGCGCCTTCATCGGAATCGTGGCGGCTTACCCGCTAGGCACTGTCGTGAAGCTGAGCGACGGCTCCGTAGCTACAGTAGTGGGAGTCACCAGAGAGCTGTACGACGTAGAAGTACTGTCGGGCCCGCGCGAAGGCAATCACCTATCGATACATCACGAGCGTGATCAGTCCGACATCCATATCATCGAACGCATCGACTAGACCGTCTGCCAGACCACACTACTTCGTGATGGCTTCGAGCCCTCCCATATACCGCCGCAGGCGCTCCGGTATCACGACCGAGCCATCCGCCTGTTGCCAGTTCTCGAGTAGGGCAGCGATTGTCCGCCCCACGGCCAGTCCGGACCCGTTCAGAGTGTGAACGAACTCGGCCTTCGCGCCCGGCGCGGGTCTGAACTTTATGTCGGCGCGGCGAGCCTGGAATGCCTCGAAGTTGCTACATGACGAGATCTCCACATACCGGTTGTAACTTGGCATCCACACTTCGAGGTCGTATTTCTTGGCGGCCGAGAATCCTACGTCTCCGGTGCACATCATCGTGACACGGTAAGGCAACTCCAGGATCTCCAACACCGACTGTGCATCAGCCACCAGGCTTTCCAACTCATCGTAGGAAACCTCCGGATGCACAAACTTCACGAGTTCAACCTTATCGAACTGGTGCTGCCGGATCAGGCCCCTCGTGTCGCGCCCGGCCGCACCCGCTTCTGCGCGGAAGCAGGCGGTGTAGGCAACGTGTTTCACCGGCAAGCAGGCGCCGTCAAGGATTTCGCCGCGGTACATGTTGGTCACCGGCACCTCCGCCGTAGGCACCATGTAGTAGTCGAGTCCTTCACACTTGAACATGTCGTCGGCGAACTTGGGCAGCTGGCCGGTTCCCACCATAGAAGCCGCGTTCACCAGAAACGGAGGGAACACCTCTGTGTATCCGTGCTCCTGGGTGTGCAGATCGAGCATGAAATTGACCAGGGCTCTCACGAGGCGTGAACCCGCTGCCTTGTAGATCGCGAACCGTGCGCCCGTGATCTTGGAGGCGCGCTCGAAATCCAGGATATCGAGGTCAACGCCGAGATCCCAATGGGCTTTTGGCTGGAACTCGAACTGCCTCGGCTGCCCCCATCTGCGAACCTCCACGTTCTCGCTGTCATCACGGCCCAAAGGCACCGACTCGTGCGGGATGTTAGGTATGCCCAGGAGCAGTTCGGTAATTGCCGATTCCACTGCGGCCAGTTCCTCGTCAAGCCCGCGGATACGCTCGGCGACGCCCTTCATCTCGTCTATGATCTCGGACGCGTCGGCGCCCTGGCGCTTGAGGCGTGCAACCTTCTCAGACGCCTCATTCCGCCGGCGTTTCAGTTCCTCCACTTCCACAAGGATCGCCCGGCGCTTTTCGTCTGCGGCAAGCAGAGCGTCCAACACATCGGTGGGTTCGCCTCTGCGGTTCAGCGAGTCCCTCACGACATCCGGATTTGAGCGAACGAACTTCAGATCAAGCATGTCCAACACTCCCCACTTCGTTTGGTCGTCACGGCGGTTCCGGAATCAAAAAACCCGCCCCAGCCGGCGATCACCGCCGGGGGCGGGCGAAACTTCCCGCGTTGCCACCCCGATTGGCCGCCTGGACAAGCATCCGAGGCCTCTTACCACCACGCGCTTGTTCTCAGGCGTACCCACTCGTTGCCGCTGTCACGGGCGGACCCGACACGGCTTACTCTTGTTCGGCCGGCCGCTCCAGGGCGGATTCACTTGCCTTCGCTCACCGGTTCACACCCGCATCCTCCAACGCCCGCCGCCTGTTCGGCGCTTCCGTTCAAGCGGTCGGAGGGCGCATCCGGCTCTCTGAGGAGAGAAGTACAGGCTACTGATCCCCTTCATCGCGTTTTCAGTGTGTCAGGACTGCAGTTAGCGAATGCCCCAATGCAGCCCCTTACCTTCCATTTATGATACCACCCATTCATGGAAAGTCAAGTACCCGATTTCGCATTTTTGCATTTCGCCGGGGGCGTGCAAGAATTGTGGTTGCTAGAGCCTGGCGCCGTTTCATTGCCGCTGGTCGTCCAGGCTGCCCTATTGACACTATCGTTTTCGCGCCCCCCTCCATTCACTTCCTTATGAGCTGTCCCGCTTCCTGGTTGACGAGCTCCAGGCTACACGGTGGGCTATGCCTGTCATGACAATCTTAAGGTGTTGACGCTAGTGCTGCCAACATCCCTGCTTCAC
>CAYZHL010000296.1:0-3252 GCA_964478095.1 uncultured Clostridia bacterium
GCCAGGGGCTTTGACGGCAGCCACGTTCAGGATGCCGCGGAGCTTGTTTACGACTAGCGTCGCGAGAGCCTCGCCCTCGATATCCTCAGCGATGATCACGAGGGGCTTGCCCGCACGGGCTACCTTCTCCAGAAGAGGCAGGAGGTCCTGGACGTTCGTGATCTTCTTCTCGTAGATGAGAATGTAGGGATCTTCGATCTCAGCCTCCATGGACTCGGCGTTGGTCACGAAGTAGGGGGAGATGTATCCCTTGTCGAATTCCATGCCTTCGACCTGCTCAACGCTGGTGTCGATCCCCTTGGACTCCTCGACGGTGATGACGCCGTCCTTGCCGACCTTGTCCATGGCCTCGGCGATCCAGGCGCCGATGGACTCCTCGTTTCCAGCGATCGACGCCACGTGGGCAATGTCTTCCTTGCCTACCACTGGTATCGCTACCTTATGTAGCTCATCCACTACGAAAGCGACGGCCTTGTCGATCCCGCGCTTCAGGAACATGGGGTTTGCGCCGGCGGTAACGTTGCGGAGCCCCTCGTTGACGATTGTTTGAGCCAGCACTGTGGCTGTTGTGGTGCCGTCGCCTGCAACATCATTGGTGCGGGCCGCTACTTCCCTGCATAGCTGGGCGCCCATGTTCTCGTAAGGATCCTCGAGCTCGATCTCCTTGGCGACGGTGACCCCGTCTTTGGTGATAACGGGTGAACCAAACTTCCTCTCCAACACCACGTTCCGGCCCTTCGGCCCGAGCGTGACCTTGACTGCCGACGCGACTGCATCCACTCCGTTTTTCAGAGCGGTGCGCGCATCTTCTTTGTATGCCAACTGCTTTGCAGCCATGAGCGTAATGCCTCCCCTATATGTGGATTCTGTGACTTGGGCAGAATGCTACGACGGTCTACTTGACCGCGAGGATATCGGACTCGCGGAGGATGAGGTACTCTTCTCCGTCCACCTTGACTTCGGTTCCGCCGTACTTGGCAAAGACCACCCGATCCCCGACCTTGACTTCCATGGGGATGCGGTTCTTGCCGGACTCATCCCACTTGCCGGGACCGACTGCGATTACTTCACCCCACTGGGGACGCTCTTTGGCGGTGTCAGGAAGGACTATACCCCCAGCAGTCTTCTCCTCCTCGACGTTAGGCTTGACAAGAACTCTGTCGCCACAAGGCCTAAGCATCATTGTTTACCCCCTTCACGGCAATCCTCTGTGTCGTTAGCACTCAATCGAGGTGAGTGCTAACAACGATATGATACACGCACTATTTCAGGGTTGTCAAGGCTTGTGATAGAATTATTTCCGGCATTGGCGATGCTATACGACGAGAGCTATTTCGAGAAAGGTGGATGCTTGGTATGCCCGATCTCCTGCGACTGCTGGCCGTGACCGTGATCCCGGGGATCCTCTGGGTGCTCTATTTCCACCGCAAGGACAAGTACGAGCGCGAGCCGGGCGGGCTTGTTGCGAAGACCTTCCTGGTGGGCGCGGTGATGATCATCCCTGCAGGCATCGTCGAATCGCTGTTCCGAGGAGTCTTGCGAAACCCGCCGAGCCTGGGCGCTCTGCTGCTTGCAGCGGTGTTCGGAGTGGGGCTTGTCGAGGAGTTCTTCAAGTACTGGGCTGTCCGGCGCGTGGCATACAACCACCCCGCGTTCAACGAACCCGTTGATGGCATAATCTACGCCGTCTCCGCAGGGCTGGGTTTCGCCGCGTTTGAGAATGTGCTATACGCGTCGACTCTGGGCCTCGGGGTAGGGCTGGTTAGGGCCGTCATGACCTCGCTTGTGCACGCCTCCTTCTCAGGAATCGTCGGGTTTGGCATGGGCATCGCCAAGTTCGCGCCCCGGGGCATGGAGGGCGCCGTGATCGCGCGCAGCCTGATGCTCGCTGCTGTGCTGCACGGTGTGTATGACTTCCTCCTCATGTCGCAGCTGATGAACTTCTACTTGACGGTGCTGGTGGTGTTATTGCTGCACAGTGTGCTGCTCAGCCGCATCAGGTTTGCGCTCAGGCTATCGCCGTTTGGTAACCCAGACGACGTAGGAGTGGATATCAGGCGCGAGAATGCTGATGATGAGTGACTGAGCCTGCTGCCGCTTGTCGAGGCGCGGCGTTCGTGTGCCTTCCACGCCGGCCTTTGCTGTGCTAGAATGTATAAGGCAATGCTGGCCGGGTTTCCGAAAGAAGGGGGGAGGCAGCATGTCCGGTCATTCGAAATGGGCCAACATAAAACATAAGAAGGCGAAGGCGGACGCACAGCGTGGAGCTGCGTTCACCAAGGCGGCCCGCGAGCTCATAGTTGCTGTAAAGCAGGGTGGGCCTGACCCCGAGGGTAATTTCAGGCTGAGAATGGCTATTCAGGCTGCTAAGGCCGTGAACATGCCGAACGATACCATGCAGCGCGCGATCAAGAAAGCCGCCGGCGACTCTGACGGCGAGAACTACGAAGAGGTTGTGTATGAGGGCTACGGGCCGGCAGGAGTGGCGCTGATCGTCGAGGCGATGACTGACAACCGCAACCGTACCGCTTCGGATGTTCGCTACCTGTTCTCGCGCCACGGCGGTTCCTTGGGCGAAACAGGCTGCGTCAGCTGGATGTTCGACCGAAAAGGCATGGTGACTGTGGATTCAGAGAACTACTCCGATGGAGAAGACGGTATGATGCTCATTGCCATGGAGGCCGGGGCGGAGGACCTCAAAGTATACGACGATTACTACGAGATGCTGACGTCTCCTGAGGATCTCGACACAGTTCGTCGCGCAGTTGAGGCAGCCGGCGTGGAGTGTTCGGAGGCGCGCATAGTCAGAGTTCCGAAAACTGTCATGACTTTGGGGCTGAAAGAAGCTGCATCCGCGATGCGGCTAGTGGACGCTCTGGATGAACACGACGACGTGCAGCACGTCTTCACCAACTTTGACATACCTGACGAAATCCTGGAACAGCTGGAAAGCGAGGAGTCCTAACGCCGGGCGCAATCGCTTGCAGGGCGACCACGCTCCGGGCGTGGCCGCTTTTGTTTCGGCGAATGAGTGGGCTACCTTGGCGCCGGAGGTGGAAGCCATGATAGTGCTTGGAATAGACCCCGGCACGGCCATAACCGGATACGGCCTGGTACGCGAAGAACGCGGAGACCTCACGTGTGTGCGGATGGGAGCCGTGCTCACCAGGTCCGATGTACCTCTGCCGGCTCGTCTGTGCAAGATATACCGCGAGCTGTGCGAGGTCATCGCCGACGGCCGTCCCGATTGCG
>CAYZHL010000297.1:0-641 GCA_964478095.1 uncultured Clostridia bacterium
TGCCGGCCTCCCCCGCACTCACCAGGCCCACTGCCAGGCGCGCCGCTTTCGCAGCGTCCGGTTCGTCCATCACGACGACTCCGGACAGATCCAGGCCCACACTGGAGCCCAGCTCGGTGATCCGGCGGGCATCTCCGACCAATGTGAACTCGCCCATCCCGATGTCGACCGCCATCTTCACCGCTTCAAGTACCTCACGGTCCTGCGCTGCACAGACGGCTACTCGCGCCGACGCGCGTTCTTTCGCGCGCGCCAGAACCTGATCAAAGGATGTCAGCATGATACCTACCTCCCTCATGGCGCGGAAGCGGCGACGTATTCCCGCGCTTCTTCCTCGCCCGCAAGTACTCGTATGGCGCCCCAGGCCAAGGCCTCCATTTCGTTCTCGCCGGGGAACACCATCGTCGGCGCTATGAATGAGCACCGCGCCGAAACGTCGTCCACCAGCCTGCCCCAGGCGGCCAGGCCGCCTGTGAGCGCAATGGCATCGACCTTCCCCGATACTACCGTAGCCATTGCCCCAATCTCTTTGGCGATCTGATACGCCATGGCCTGCGCGATCTGGAGAGCGTGCACATCGCCTGCCTGGATCATCCGTTCCACTTCACGCGCGTCGGCGGTGCCCAAGTGAGCCATGAGCC
>CAYZHL010000297.1:752-1585 GCA_964478095.1 uncultured Clostridia bacterium
TGACACCAGGTCGGCCATGGGCAGCGTTCCGGCGCGCTCGGGCGAGAACGGCCCTTCATCGTCGGCCCCGTTTGCGTCCACCATCAATCCGGCCTTGACAGGGCATATGGATATGCCGCTGCCCAGGTGGGCCACGATCACGTTGATATCGCCCAGATCCCGTCGCAGCTTCTCTGCGACTTTTCGGGCCGTACTCCGGATCGATAGCGCATGCAACCTCGAGTTGCGGGGCGCCTCCGGAAGGCCCGATAGCCTGGCCAGCGGCTCGAACTCATCGACAGTGATGGGGTCGACAAAGAATGCCGGCACTCCCAGCGACTCAGCGATGGCATAGGCTATGGGAGGAGACAGGTTCGCCGCATGCTCAGTGGCCGGCCTGTCGAGCAGGTCCTGTAGCAAGGCCCGGCTGATAGCGTACACTCCGCCCGGCATCGGCGCCGGCGCGCCGCCCCGCGATACCACGGCGTCAATGGAGTCAAGGTTCTGACCGGAGTGTTC
Organism: uncultured Clostridia bacterium; assembly: GCA_964478095.1. GTDB lineage: Bacteria > Bacillota > DTU025 > DTU025 > DTU025 > UBA5389. Next base: position 1,251 of record CAYZHL010000297.1, read on the forward strand.
CAATCTGGCGAGGACGGCGGCCTTTCGGTACTCCAATTGATGAGGCACCTGTGGAAATTGAGAGAGCTCTTCGGCGGGATGGTGCACGTTCTCTGAGTAGACCGGCTCACGGCCGTGGAAGATCGCGATCTTCGTGGAGGTGGAGCCTGTGTTGATCACGAGCACCCGATCCAACGTGTTCACCGCCTTCCCATTTCGTGGACTCGTACACACTGATGTATATTCTACTTCGAAAGAAGAGTCCCTTCCAAAATAAAAAAGAGCCGGAACTGCTCCGGCTGCGGTAGTAAGCTACATCATCCTGTGGGGTTTACCAGCGGCGTCGGTCGGCCCCG
>CAYZHL010000297.1:1613-3213 GCA_964478095.1 uncultured Clostridia bacterium
CTGCTCCACGAAACCTTCAGGTTTGGGCAACAGATCCTTGCGCGAAAGGTTGATCCTGCCCTGGCTATCGATTTCTGTTACTCTCACGGTTATCTCATCGCCCACGTTCACAACATCCTCCACAGCTGCAACGCGCTCGTAGGCGAGCTGAGATATGTGCACCAGGCCTTCCTTGCCCGGCAGAACCTCCACGAAAGCTCCGAACGGCATAAGACGCGTGACTTTGCCAGTGTACACCTCGCCCGGCTCGGGATCATGCACTAGCTCGTTGATCATGGCCAGGGCGCGCTTGGCGTCTTCCTCGTCATCTTGCCGCCCGGCCCGATCACGTCGCGGATCTTGTCGGGGTCGATGCTGATCGTAAGCATCCTGGGCGCATACGGCGAAAGCTCGGGCCGAGGCTCTGCCAGAGTGTCCAGCATCCTGCCCAAGATGAACATCCTGCCGCGATGGGCCTGCTCCAGCGCTGACTGGAGAATCTCGCGGGAGATCCCCTTGACCTTGATATCCATCTGAATCGCAGTCACGCCGTCGCGCGTGCCCGCCACCTTGAAATCCATATCGCCCAGGTGGTCTTCCAAGCCCTGGATGTCAGTGAGGACAGTGAAGTTGTCTTCGTACTTGACCAGCCCCATGGCTACCCCTGCCACAGGCTTTCTGATAGGCACGCCCGCGTCCATCAGCGACAGGGTACTGCCGCATACTGAGGCCTGGCTTGTGGAGCCGTTGGACTCCACGACTTCAGATACCAGCCTGATAGTGTAGGGGAACTCCTCCTCGGACGGGATAACCGGCAGAAGCGCCCGCTCCGCAAGCCCCATGGCCGATTTCGCGTCTGCCCGGGCCCCGGATAGGGCGCACCTCGCCGACGCTGTAGGGCGGGAAGTTGTAGTGGTGTATGTAGCGCTTGGATTCCTCCAGGCCCAGATCATCGATGATCTGCATCTCGCCTACTGCTCCCAGAGTGCATACGGTGATCACCTGCGTCTGGCCGCGCCGGAACATGGCCGACCCGTGCACACGGGGGAGCAGGCCCACATCGCAACTGATCTGGCGGATTTCGTCGAGCGCCCTGCCGTCGGGCCTGATGTGCTCGACAGCGATCATCTTCCTGACTATCTGCTTGAGCATCGCGTCCAGCACTACTTCTATGTCTTTGTGAGGAGTCTCCTCGCCCATCTCCTCTTCGAAGTAGGCCGCGGTCTCCTGCCTGACGCGACCAACCAGTTCCTCGCGTGCCAGCTTATCTGGGTTTCGCACCGCCTCATCCATGCGCGCGTGTGCGAATGCCTCGACTTTCGCAGCCAGCTCCGGATCGGGCTCGAACACCCGAAACTCCCGCTTGGGGACGCCTACTGCGGCGATGATCTCGTCTTGAAAGGCGATTATCTCCCGGATCGTATCGTGCCCGCGCATAATCGCCTCCAGCACTTGCTCTTCCGGGATCTCGTTGGCGCCGGCCTCCACCATGAGCACCGCGTCGCGGGTACCGGCGACGACCAGTGCCAGGCTGGACTTGTCCAGCTGCTCTGCGCTGGGATTGATAACGAACTCTCCGTCCACAAGGCCAACCTTCACGCCGGCGATGGGCCCATCGAAT
>CAYZHL010000298.1:0-3180 GCA_964478095.1 uncultured Clostridia bacterium
CCCACAACCTTAACCCCCTGCACCAGCCCCCAACTGGGCGTTGAAAGCCAGCACAAGGGACTTCATCGATGTGCCCTTAGCGGTCTTTTAGCCCCGCCTTCAGGAGTGCCTGCTCCGACTAGGATACTGCGCCACCTATCCACTGCGACGTTTATTATACCATACGTTGTAGGCAGCGTTCAAATCACCCCCGCCGCAGTCGCAGCATCAACCAGGCAACGGCCGTGCCCAGCAAGGCGCCCATTACGACTTCGAATGGCGTATGCCCCAGAAGCTCCCTGAGCTTCGTGGCGGGCAGGTGGCCCTCCTTTAGCATTATCGTCATCAGCTGGTTGAGCACGCGGGCCTGCTTGCCCGCGGCGCGCCTTACTCCTGCCGCATCATACATCACCACTGCGGCCAAGACGAACGATACTGCGAACATGCCCGAATCCCACCCTTCGGTGAGACCTATCCCCACCGCAAGGCTGGTGACAAATGCCGAGTGAGAGCTGGGCATTCCGCCCGGCCCCAAGACTTTCGACCAGTCTATTCGATGCTCCGTTATCAAGCTCGTGAAGGTCTTGAGGGTCTGCGCTATGGCCCAGGAAATCACCGCCGCCCACAGGATTCTGTTGGAGAATATGCCGTTTCTCAGCGAAGACACGCTTCCACCACGCTTGCGCCGTCACGCCTGCCCGAGTGGGCGGGTTTCAGGCAAAGGATATCAGGTCGATCAAATTGCGAAGCTTGAACCCTGCCTCCCCGAAAAGGTCGGCGCAACGCTTTGCCTCAGCAACAGATGAGTCAAACCGAACACGGGCGCCCTCAAGCCCCCACACGGAAACCGCCGTAAGCCTTCCGGACCCCGAATCCTGGGCGGTTGCATCCTCTATGTCGTCCCTGATCTGAAAGGCCAGTCCGAAGCTCTGGGCAAGTCGCGAGAGCTCGTCCATTTCGGGTTCGCTCGCGCCGCCCACAATGCCCCCCATTCGGGCCGCGGCCTCGAACAAGCGCCCGGTCTTCATAGACTCCATTCTCCGCACAGCGTCCGCCGCCAACGCCAACTGCCCCGACCACGACTGCCCAGATATGGCCAGCTCAAGCGCTTGCCCGCCTGCCATGCCAAGGCTTCCGGCTGCTCTGGCAAGCTCGCCTACCAGGAGGCTTGCCTGGCGAGCCCCGGCCGCCTCCGCCAGCTCGGGCAGCGCAAGCGACTCGAACGCCAGCGTAAGCAGAGCATCGCCCGCAAGAAGCGCTATTGCCTCACCGTACGCCCGATGGCACGACGGACGCCCTCGCCTCATGTCATCGTCGTCCATGCATGGGAGGTCATCGTGGATCAGCGAGTAGCAGTGGATCAACTCCACCGCAGCCCCTGCCCGTATCGCCAGCGCATGGCGGCCGCCGGGCGCCGCGTCCGCCGTAGCGCGCGGCCCGCACACCGCCTCAAAGGCCGCTACAGCCAGCGCCGGACGAAGCCTCTTGCCGCCTGGGAACACCGAGTATCTCATCGCCATGTGCAGAGCCTGCGGCGTCGCGCTGCCGCTCGGCATCAAATCATCGAGCGCCTCATCGACCATCTTCGACACCTGCGCCAGCCACGCAGGAAGGCCGGTCCTTTGACTAGAATCGCTCAATCGCCGCTCTCCCCCTCTAGTCTGCCCATCATCCCCTGGGCAGGCTTCACTTCCGGCCTGCCGTCTTTTCCCTCGATCCGCATCTCCCATCGGCCTTCCGCCTGATCCAGAATGGCCGAACAGAACTTGCCGAGCTCACTGCCTTCGCCAAATAGCTTGAGGGCCTCATCAAGCGGCAAGTCGCCCGCATCCAATTGCGCGACTATTTGCTCCAGGCGAGCCAGCGCCTTCTCAAAAGTCAGTTCATCATGGACATTCTCCGCTTTCGCCTGCTTCATCCGTGAACCACCTCCCGCACCTCGCAGCCGATGGCCCCGCGACCCAATCTCACACTGACGGCGTCTCCTGTGCGCACGCCCTGCGAATCCTTCAGTATTGCTCCATCAGGACCTCGGCATATGGCATATCCGCGACTCAGAACAGCCTGTGGGTCCAGCGCCGACAGCACTTCCGCGAGACGCTGCACACGCTCCCGCGATGCTCGCAGCTTCGTTTGAGTGTTCTGAACAAGCCACCGCCGTAGCTCATCTGCGCGCTGCCGCCGCTGGTCGACCAGCCGCCGTACTGATCTGGCAAGCCTCACTTGATTCGTTTCCAAAAGCCGAACACACGCGACGACGTCGGGAACCACAAGTTCCGCTGCTGCGGACGGGGTTGCCGCGCGTACATCGGCAGCAAAGTCGGCAATAGTGAAATCGGTCTCGTGGCCTACCGCCGATACGACCGGAACACGCGATGATCTGATCGCTCTGGCCACCATCTCGTCATTAAAGGCCCAGAGCTCCTCGGCGGACCCGCCCCCTCGCCCGACAATCAGCACGTCGATGCCGCCGTCGCCGCACGCGTCGGCAAGAGCGTTGGCCTGTTCAATAGAGGACACAATGCTGGCCGGCGCCCCGTCACCCTGCACCAGTGTGGGGATGACCAGGATATGTACGGCCGGCCAGCGCCGGCGGGCAACAGTGATGATATCGCGGATCGCCGCCCCTGTTGGAGATGTCGCCACCGCGATACGCTTGGGGAATCGCGGCAGTGGCCGCTTCAGCGCCGGATCGAACAGCCCTTCTGCCTCCAGCTTGGCCTTGAGCTGCTGAAAGGCGAGAAACAGCCCTCCGAGGCCTGCGGGTTCCATGAAGTCTATGTAGAGCTGGTACTCTCCTCCGCTTCTGTACACACCTACGTACCCGTGAGCAAACACACGCATGCCGCTCTCCGGACGGAAGCGAAGCCCTCTGTTGGCCCCCTGGAACATGACCGCGCGCAGACGCGAAGCGTCATCTTTGAGCGTCATGTACATGTGCCCGGACGAATGGTGCGTGAAGTTGGATATCTCGCCGCTTACCCACACATCGGCAAGAACAGCGTCCGCCTGAAGCAACCTCGTCACCCTGTCAGTGATCTGGGAGACTGAGTAGACCTCAATCTCCAGACCATACGCGTTCACTCGACGCACCTCCATCAATCGTCAATATGCGTCTGCCATGCCAGAAGCGCAACCCCTACTGCGTTGTCGCGCGAATGCTCAGGCGCAGCAAAATGCAGAGATGAGCGCGGGACCATG
>CAYZHL010000299.1:0-1379 GCA_964478095.1 uncultured Clostridia bacterium
ACCGGATTGCAGCACCTCGCGAACCTGACGAGTACATTGTCAATACCCCGAACCACAACTCCATGGGTGGACCGAGACGACCGCACGGCCCCCGAAAGTGGTCGCGCTGCCTCTTCAAACACCGACTCAGGGCTCTTCTCGACGGCCTTCTCAGGAACCAGCTTCCCCACGGCCATTGCAGCCGACAGCTTGCCGTAGCCAATGGAGGCGAGCAGGTCATCGGCGCTTTGGTAGCCGAACTTGTGCGCCACCTCGGCGAGTCGTTCCTCCTTGAGGTTGGCATGCACCTCGTGGCCCATGCGGCGAAGATCTCGTTCGAGCATCTCCTTGCCTCGCTCGATCGATTCCTCGCGTCGCTGCTCCTTGAACCACTGCCTGATCTTGCCCTTGGCCTTGGAGGTCTTGGCAATGTTGAGCCAGTCGCGGCTGGGCCCGGTCTGCGCCTTGTTGGTCACGATCTCCACGATGTCGCCTGTGGCGAGCGGCGTTCCCAGCGGGACCATCCTGCCATTCACCCTGGCGCCCATGCACCTGTTGCCGATGTCGGTGTGAACTGCATAGGCGAAGTCTATCGGGGTAGACCCTGCCGGAAGCGTCTTTACGTCACCCTTGGGGGTGAACACGTACACCTCGTCTGAGAATAGGTCGACCTTGAGCGTTTCGACAAACTCGGCGCCGCTCGGCGTCTCTTTCTGCCAGTCGAGGATCTGGCGCAGCCAGGTGATCTTGTCCTCAAAGTCGCCGCCCCCGACGCCGCCGTCTTTGTAGCGCCAATGAGCCGCTATGCCGTACTCCGCCGTGCGGTGCATTTCCCACGTTCGGATCTGGATCTCCAAAGGTTCGCCGCGCGGCCCGATTACCGTAGTGTGCAGCGACTGGTACATGTTGGACTTGGGCATGGCCACGTAGTCTTTGAACCGCCCGGGAATAGGCTTCCATATGCTGTGGACTGCCCCGAGCACCGCGTAGCACTCGCGCAGCGTGCCCACGATCACTCTCAGGCCCATCAGGTCCCATATCTCGCTGAAGTCTTTGCCCTGCTTGATCATCTTCTGGTAGATGCTGTAGAAGTGTTTGGGACGGCCCTGTATCTCGGCGGGGACTCCGATCTCCTCAAGGGCCGCAGATAGGGTCTGCCTGGCTTCCTCTATGTGCCCTTCCCGTTCCTGGCGCTTCGTAGCTACCTTTTCGACCAGCTCATAGTAGACGCCGGGTTCCAGATACCGAAGGGCCAGATCCTCGAGTTCCCACTTGATCCTCCACATGCCGAGCCTGTGGGCAAGAGGGGCATATATCTCTACAGTCTCGCCGGCCACGCGCTTTTGCTTATCGGGCTGGCACTCTCTCAGAGTGCGCATGTTGTGCAGCCTATCCGCCAG
>CAYZHL010000299.1:1452-3168 GCA_964478095.1 uncultured Clostridia bacterium
TCGCGGGTCTTGAAGTCCATCCGGGAGAGCTTAGTGACCCCGTCTACCAGCCCGGCCACTTCTGTGCCAAACACTGAAGCCAATTCCTCGTAGTGTTTGCCGGTGTCTTCCACAACATCATGGAGCAGGCCGGCGGCGACAGTGTTGGGATCCAGGTCCATGTCGGCCAGAATGAAAGCCACGGCGGCAGGGTGGTCGAAGTACGGTTCTCCGGACTCGCGGATCTGCCCATCATGTGCTTGCTCAGCATAGTCCCAGGCGCGCTCGATAATGCTGACGTCAACATCGGGCCTTGTGGCCCTGACCCGTTCGATCAGCTTGGCCAATGTACGATCAGACCGCCTCACTCCCACCCTCCTGCCCTCCTCTCACTGAGCAAACCCCTGGAGGCAATGGGCCAACACTCAGCCGACACTCGACCGCCTTATGTCCTTCAGGTTCATCTCCGCATACGTCCTTCCGTTCCACTCATTCACGTCCAGAGAGTAGGCCACGTCCACTTCGGCGGAGTTGCGTGCGATATCCGAATAGCGCTGCGTCATCCTGAACCCTATCGCGCTCACCACGGCATCGCCCCGACCCAGCTTGAGTTTGAGGTGCCTGCCGCCCTCTCCTACACATCGCCGCTCGAGCACGAGCATGTTGCGGGTGACGAATACGGGGCTCGGATTCCCCAGGCCATGCGGCTCCAATGCTGAAAGCTCGCGCGCCAGAGCATCGGAGATCTCGCTCTCCGCCAATTCCTCATCAAAGTACAGCTTGGGAATGAGATCCTCCTCCGACAGCCGCTCATGCCCTATCCTGTTCATGCGCTCCCTGAACTCCCCGAGATCTTCGGGCCGTATGGATAGACCCGCTGCCTGCGCATGCCCGCCATATTTCAGCAGCAGATCAGAACATTCCGTCAAGGCAGAGAAAAGGTTGAATCCGGGGATGCTCCGGGCAGACCCGCGCCCCACATCGCCCTCGAATGCCACCAGCACGGTAGGCCTGTAGGTCATCTCGGCGATCTTGGATGCCACTATGCCTATCACACCGCTGTGCCAGCCTTCTGAGCCGAGTATGATGGCTCGGGTGGACCGGGTGTTCATCTTGCTCACCGGCTCCCACACCTGCCGGAGGATCGCAAGCTCTATTTCCTGTCGCCTTCGGTTCTCTTCGTCCAGCATGGCGGCGAGCTCGGACGCCTCCTGACGCGAATCGGTAAGGAAGAGCCTGGCGCCGAGGCTGGGGTCGCCAAGCCGCCCCGCTGCATTCACCCTAGGCCCCAACGTGAAGCTGACATTGCCGGCTTTGATGTCGCGGCCGGCCAGCCCGGCCACGTCCAGCAAGCTTTGGATGCCGGGATTCGTCGAACGGCTCATAATCTCCAGGCCCAGCTTAGCAATGATCCTGTTCTCATCGAGCAACGGCACGACGTCCGCTATTGTTCCCAGGGCGACGAGGTCGAGATAGCCATGGGGGTCAGCCGCGCCGCCTGGCCTGCCGGCGAAGCGCCACAGAGCCTGGCACAGCTTGAACGCAACCCCTACTCCCGCTAGTTCCTTGAAAGGGTAGTCGGAATCAGGGCGTTTGGGGTTGACTACAGCAGCGCACCGGGGAACGCTCGCGCCGGACTCGTGATGATCTGTAATGATCAAATCTACGCCGCACGACTGAGCCGCCTCCGCCTCGTCGAAAGCCCCGATTCCGCAATCGGCAGTGACAAGCAGCGCC
>CAYZHL010000300.1:0-3156 GCA_964478095.1 uncultured Clostridia bacterium
GCCGAGAGTCCACCCGCAGTAGAGAGAGCCGAAAACCTCCAGTGCCGGCCCGCCCACGGAGTTGACTGGCCTGCCCTTTGCGACTTCCAGGAAAAGCGAACCCAGGAGGACAAAGGTCAGCGCGAGGCCTGTGAACCTTCCATTGCAGAACGCCGCATCTACCACGAACATGGCGGAGGCGGTCACAACCAATGGAGCGCTGGGCGACCACGCTTTGGTTCGGCACATCAGGGCGTATTCGTAGGCTGCGACGCATGCCACGAGAAGCATTGCCGCTGCAAAAGGGATGCCTCCTACCCATACAGCCCAAATCGCTATGGGCGCGCCAACAAGGCCTACTATCACCCTGGCTCTCAATTGTCGTCGCCTCCGTCGCCCATCTGTCCTAGCGCGCCGAAGCGTCTATGTCGCGACCCCAACTCCAGCAAGGCCTTCTTCAGATGCTCGGGAGTGAAATCGGGCCACAGCACGGGCGTAACGTACATCTCGGAGTAGGCCGACTGCCAGAGAAGGAAGTTGCTTATCCGCTGCTCGCCGCCTGTTCGTATCAGGAGATCCGGGTCGGGCTGGCCCGCGGTTGAAAGACGCGACTCGACCAGATCCTCGGTGATATCGGCGGGCTCAACTCGCCCGGCCTTAACATCGGCGGCTATCTGCTGCACGGCGTGGACGATGTCCCACTTGCCCCCATAGTTCAGAGCGATGTTCACTGTCATTTTCCGGCCCTGCGCGGTCATCTCCTCTGACCTGGCTATCACGGATTGGACGAATCCCGGAATCCCGCGCCGATCGCCAATCATGTTGATTCGTATGCCGTGACTCGCCAGGATATCGAGTTCGCGCACGAAAAACTCCTCAAGAAGCCGGAATATCCCCTGTACTTCGGCGGGCGGGCGCTTCCAGTTCTCAGTTGAGAAAGCGAAAAGCGTTAGGTGACTGATACCCATGTCGGGGGCTGCCAGAGCTATCGTCCTGGCCGTCTCCACACCTGCGCTATGCCCCAAGAGGCGTGGTTTCCCTCTCTTCTGCGCCCATCTACCGTTACCGTCCATCGTAATGGCTACATGCATAGGCACCTTCGGGACTGCCTCCCCCCAACACTGCGTGCCAGAGTATTCCACGTTTCTACTATCATGCCATAAACCCCCTCAGGCGAGGGGGTATGACAGGGCTAACGCGGCAGGCGCCTACACCTGCATGATCTCGACCTCTTTCTCTGCCAGCGTCTTGTCGATTTCGGATATGTACTTGTCAGTAATCTTCTGTATCTCGTCCTGCGCCCGCTTGAGGTCATCCTCCGTGATGGCGCCCTCTTTTTCCATCGAACGGAACTGCTCGATGGCGTCTCGACGCACTGACCGCACTGCCACGCGCTTCTCTTCGGCGATCCTCCTAACCACTTTGACAAGCTCACGGCGGCGTTCCTCAGTCAGATGAGGAACGACCATGCGTATGACGTTGCCGTCATTGGTCGGAACCAGCCCGACATCGGACTTCTGTATCGCCTTCTCGATCTTCCCAAGGACGGATTTGTCCCACGCAGTCACCACTAGGAGGCGCGGTTCAGGCGCCGATACATTGGCTATCTGGTTGAGCGGTGTCGGAGTATCGTAGTAGTCAACGACGATTCTGTCGAGCAGAGCCGGGTTGGCTCTTCCGGTCCTGACGCCCGCGAACTCGCGGACTGTGGATTCGATCACGTCTTTCATCCTAGTTTCAGCCATGGACATTTCGTCCTTGTACAAACCTAATCCCTCCCGATGTAGGTTCCCACAGGCTCGCCCGCAAGCGCCTTCCTGATGTTGCCGCCCTTCAGCAGATTGAAGACGACTATTGGGATGTTGTTATCCATACATAATGACGCGGCGGTTGCATCCATCACCGCGAGCCCGCGGTTGATAACGTCGATGAATGATAGTCTATCGAAGAACGTCGCATCCGGGTTCGTCAAAGGATCGCAGTCGTACACCCCGTCGACGCGCTTCGCCATTAGGATCGCCTCTGCCTCTATCTCGGCCGCCCTGAGCGCTGCAGCGGTGTCAGTAGAGAAGAACGGGTTCCCCGTGCCGGCGCCGAATATGACGACACGTCCCTTCTCCAGATGCCTGACAGCTCGTCGGCGGATGTATGGCTCGGCGATTTCGCGCATCTCGATGGCGGTCAAGACCCTTGTGGGAATGCCTATGCCCTCCAGCGCGTCCTGGAGGACCACTGAGTTTACGACAGTAGCAAGCATGCCGACATAGTCGGCCGTGCTCCTATCCATACCCCTGCGGCTGGCCTCGGCGCCGCGCCATATGTTCCCCCCGCCCACCACTATGGCCATCTGGGCGCCCAACTCGTGTGCATCCGCAACCTGCTGAGCTATCCACTTAACCGAATCGAATTCGACTCCGAAACCCAGGCTGCCGGCAAACGCCTCTCCCGAAAGCTTGAGCACTACTCGTTTGTACCTTGGCACCTCCACGCGGGTCACCCCTTATGCCGATTCGATACCTGCTGACTTTCTCCTTCATGAAGCAAGAACTGCCCCTGAGGGCCGACACGGGCGCATACTAGCGGACTTAGCAAAAGAGAGAACACCGAGGTGTTCTCTCTTTTGCCGTTCTATCAGAGGCTCTCTCCGCGTTCGAAACGGACGAACCGCCTCACGCTGATGTTCTCCCCGATGATGCCGATGCTCTCGGCTATCAGTTCGGCCACGTTCTTCTCCGGGTCCCTGATGAAGGGCTGATCCAGGAGGCACACTTCCTGGTAGAACTTGGCCATCCTGCCGTCGACGATTTTGTCGGCGAACTTCTCGGGTTTACCCTCGTTGATCGCCTGTGTGCGGTATATCTCGCGCTCTCGCTGTACCACATCTTCCGGAACCTGCTCGCGCGACACGTAGAGCGGCCGAGATGCAGCAACCTGCATTGCCAGATCGTGTACCAGAGCCTGAAACTGCGCATTCTTCGCCACAAAGTCGGTTTCGCAGTTGACCTCGATAAGCACGCCGATCCTGCCACCCATGTGGATGTAGGCGTCGATCAAACCTTCGCTGGTCTCTCTGCCAGACCGTTTCGCGGCAGCGGCAAGGCCCTTCTCTCGGAGTACAATGATCGCCTTCTCGAAGTCGCCGCCCGTTTCAAGGAGTGCTTTCTTGCAGTCCATCAT
>CAYZHL010000301.1:0-3155 GCA_964478095.1 uncultured Clostridia bacterium
GGGCGATGGCGAGCAGGAGTTGGTTGTGGACGGCCAGCCATGCATCGCAGGGCCCGATGGTGTGGACGAAGTGGAGTTCCTCTTTTCTGCCAACCCAGGAGAAGAGCCGAGGTCGCTTTCGCGTATTGCCAGCGGGGGCGAGATGAGCCGGGTGATGCTGGCCATCAAATCGGTGTTGGCGCAGGTGGACGATATGCCCACAATGGTCTTTGACGAGGTGGATCAGGGAATCGGAGGAGAGGCGTCGGTGGCCGTGGCCGCCCGGCTTGCGAGCGTAGGCCGGACCAGGCAGGTTCTGGCCGTAACGCATCTGCCTCAGATTGCGGCCGCTGCGTCCAGGCATTTCGCTGTACGCAAAGAGGAGCGCGGAGGCAGAACCCAGGTGGGCATCTGGCGTCTGGATCCGGATGAGCGCGTGGCTGAGGTAGGCAGGATGCTAGGAGGCGACAACCCGTCGGCACTTACATTGGCGCACGCGCGGGAGATGCTAGAAAAGCTCGCTGCAGGCAGGATTTGAGCCTTTTTTGTGGAAAATCAGTTGTGTAGCCATTTCGCTCAGGGGAGGGAGGACTCGGGCCGCCCGCTCGGGCGGCTACGGCCGAATGTGGTGAGGTTGAAGGACCACCCTATTCTGGAGTTCCCGATAGGACGGGAGGTTATGTTCACTTTCAACGGCAAGGAGATCGAAGGCATCGAGGGAGAGCCCATCGCGGCAGCTCTACACGCTGCCGGTGTAAGAGTCCTCCGTCACAGTCCGAAGCTCGGGCGTGCGCGGGGGTTCTTTTGTGCCATCGGCGCCTGCTCATCCTGTCTGATGACTGTGGACGGGGTTCCCAATGTGCGCGTATGCACTGAGCCTTTGAAGCAAGGCATGGTAGTCGAGACTCAAGAAGGCCACGGCCGCCTGCCCATCGACTGAGGCAGGGCTGAGTAAGGACGGTGACGCAATTGAGAGACGTTGATATTGCCGTTGTCGGCGCCGGGCCTGCGGGGCTCGCGGCCGCCCTAGCGTGCGGCGAATCGGGGGCCACTACGCTTCTTGTTGACTACATGGACGCCCCCGGAGGCCAACTCATTAAGCAGACTCACAAGTTTTTCGGGTCGGAGCGGCAGTTCGCAGGCACTCGTGGGATCCAGATCCCCGCCATCTTCATGGATCGGCTTTCGAAAATGCCAAACGTAGCACTGATGTGGGGCGCGAACGCTTCAGGCTACTATGCGGATTCCGGAGTGCTTACGCTGGAGGATGGCGGCAGGTTCGTCAAGGTGAAAGCCAAACGTGTGATTATTGCGACAGGGGCGGCCGAGAAGCCGCTGGCGTTTGGCAACAATGACCTGCCCGGCGTGTATGGGGCGGGCGCGGTACAGACCCTTATGAACGTGCATGGGGTGAAACCCGGCGACCGAGTGCTCATGGTGGGCTCGGGGAACATCGGACTAATCGTAAGTTACCAGCTCATTCAGGCGGGCGTTGAGGTGGTCGCGTTGGTGGAAGCGGCCGGATGCATAGGCGGATACCTGGTGCACGCGGCCAAGCTTCGCAGGGCTGGTGTGCCGATTCTGACGTCGCACACGGTCGTACGGGCGCTTGGCGAAGAGACGGTGTGCGGCGCTGTGGTGGCGCAGGTGGACCAGTCCTGGCAGGTAAAGCCGGGATCCGAACGCGAAGTGGCGTGCGATGTGATATGCCTGGCAGTGGGGCTTACCCCGCTAGTGGACATGATGTGGCAGGCCGGCTGCGAGATGAAGTACGTGCCGGCCCTGGGCGGGCATGTTCCGGTCCGGGATGAGAACATGCGCGCCTCGAACCCCGCAGTGTATGTCGCGGGCGATGCAGGCGGCGTGGAAGAGGCCAGCTCGGCCATGATCTCCGGCGAGATCGCCGGCATATCGGCGGCGACGTCGCTCGGGTTCGAAGTCCGGGGGGCCGATGCGCGTCTTTCGCAGCTTAAGGCGGATCTGGCTGCGATAAGGTCGGGTCCCACAGGCGAGAAGATCTGCTCAGGCATCAAGTGTGCCACCGTGTGCGGAGGTGAGTGGTGATGGCCGGACGGGAGAAGACCGCGGACGACAACATCGTCATCTGTAGGTGTGAGGATATCACGCTCCAGGAGATCAGGGATCTGATCGCCCAGGGCTATCACACAATCGACGAGATCAAGAGGGTGTCGAGGGCCGGCATGGGGCCGTGCCAGGGCAGAACGTGCCGTCAACTGATAGCCAGGGAACTGGCCTACTATCCACGATTGCGAGGGGCGAGGCCGATGAGTAGGAACAGCGCTGACGTAGTCGTCATAGGCGGGGGCGTAGTCGGGTGCGCAGTAGCCTTCGAGCTTGCCCAGAGAGGTTGTGCCAACGTCACCCTGATCGAGCGCAACACGCCGGCGTCCGGCTCATCGGGCAGGTGCGGGGCCGGAGTGCGCCAGCAGTTCGGCACCGAACTCAACTGCGTGCTCGCGCGGGAAGCAGTCCGAATCTTCGAAAGAATGGACGAGTACCTCGACTACGAGCCCAGTGTGGAGTTCAGGCAGAGCGGCTATCTCATGTTGGCTTTCTCCGACCACCAGTGGGAGCAGTTTCTCGCGAATGTGGCTCTTGAGCGCAGCCTGGACATAGACGTAAAGACCCTTACTCCCCAGGAGGCTCTCAAGATAGTGCCTTTCCTGAACATCGACGGTATGGTTGGCGCCACATTCTGTCAGGAAGACGGGCATGCCAACCCGTTCCATACCACGTTCGCGTATGCGCGAGCGGCGCGTCGCCTGGGAGTGGAGATACTGACGCACACCGAGGTTACGGGTATCGAGGTAGAGAACGACAAGATCCGGGCGGTAGTGACCGACCGCGGCCGGATCGCCACGTCCACAGTGGTCAACTGCGCCGGGGCGTACTCGGGGCATGTGGCCGCCATGGCCGGCATAGACCTGCCTGTATGGGGCGAGCGTCACCAGATCCTCATTACCGAGCCTGTCGAGCCGATTATGGGGCCGATGGTGATTTCGTTCCACCATGATTTCTACTGCCAGCAGGTGCCGCACGGCAGTTTCATTATGGGAATCGGAATGCCCGGAGAACCCAAGGGATACAACATCCATTCCTCAGCGGATTTCCTGGAAGGGATGGCTCGAAGCCTGCGTCAGCTACTTCCTCCCGTG
>CAYZHL010000302.1:0-736 GCA_964478095.1 uncultured Clostridia bacterium
GGTACGTGCGGCTCCAAGCGTGCAGCAGAGGGTGGCTGAGTTAGTGCGAGGGCTGGACATTCCGGTTGAGTCTGCGCCCGAGCCGGAGCCGGTTCCCGCGGCCCCGCCGCCTGAGGTAATGAAGGTATTCCGCCTGACACATGCGGCGGCGTCCGACATGAAGACGCTTCTGGGCATAGTAGCTCCCGCGGCCAAGATGCAGCCGGACGACAGAACCAAGTCGCTGATTGTGATGGCGCCCGCGTCTACTCTGGCCGCTCTGGATGAACTAGTGCGAGCCCTGGATATCCCCGCAGCGCCAACCGTACAGGCGAATGCGCAGCCGGCGCCCGAGCCGGATCCTGTGGTGACTCGGGTGTACAGGCTCAACCACGCAGTAGCCGGCGACGTGGCGAAGGCCCTCGAAGGGCTGGTGAAAGGCACTGTGAAGGCGGACGAGCGTACGTCTTCGCTGGTAATCGAGGCCGCGGAGTCGCAGCATGCCAGAGCGCTCGGCCTAATCGAAGAGCTCGACCGGGAGCTTGCGCAGGTGCTCATAGAGGCGAGGCTGGAGGAGCTGTCGGGCGATGCGGGTAGAAGGCTCGGGCTGGACTGGTCGTTCAACGGCCTGACCTTCACTCCGAACGCCTACGGCCAGTGGGTCAGTGTGAGCCTGGACTTCCTGACTAACCTGACCGCCTTGGAGGAGCAGGGCAAAGCGTCGCTAATCAGCCGACAGCACACCTTCACGGTCAGC
>CAYZHL010000302.1:768-1051 GCA_964478095.1 uncultured Clostridia bacterium
GGATCCCCGTCATGATACAGGAGGTTCAGGACGGCGTTGCCGTCACCAAGCTGGACTTCATAAATGCCGGCATTGAGCTTTCGATCACACCGACCGTCAGTGAAGACGGGACGATCACGGCTACCGTGAAGCCGGTGATAAGCTCAATTGTCGGGTGGACTCCTCAGAACTACCCGCAGATCAGGACGAGGGAGCTCGAAACCATAGTCTCGCTCAAGAGCGGAAACACGGCCGTAATAGGGGGCATGCTGCACCGCGATGAGATCGAGAGCCTAGCGAAGGT
>CAYZHL010000302.1:1061-3124 GCA_964478095.1 uncultured Clostridia bacterium
GGGCGAGATCCCGCTTCTTGGGGAGCTTTTCAAGAAGCGGAGCACGACCACTGAGAACACCGAGATTGTAGTGATGATCACCGCCTGGCAGGTGAATCCGGGGCAGCGTCCTGTGGTCGGCCCGGCGACAAGCGGGGAGAAGTTCCCGGTCAAGGTGGAGGACTCGCCGACCAAGACGAACCCGGCCAACTGAGTTGGCTGTTCGAGGCGTCGTTACGCGTGTGGGAGCAAACCGAAGCCCAGAGCGGGCTATGCACACATTCGGAGGACGGTCTGCACGGAAAGGCGACCGTTCTCCTTGCTGTTCGGCGCTTCCCAGTTCTTGCCCGGCGCTAGAGGATTGTGGTAGAGTAATCTCTGGGAGGAATGAGCGAGTGGATACGAAACTCGGGAAGCTGCGTGCGCTCTTTGCCGATAGCGGCATCGATGGACTGATCATCACCGGGCCCGAGAACCGCTACTACATGAGCGGTTTTTCCGGGTCGGCCGCGACCCTGGTCATAAGCGCCGATAGGGCGGCGCTAATAACCGACTTCAGGTACGTGGAGCAGGCAAAGGCACAGGCTCCCGAGTACCATGTGTACATGCACAAAAACCCCATGACCGACACCTTGCGCGAGGTGGTCCGGGAGATGGGAGTGACCAAGCTGGGATTCGAGTCGGACCGGATCACATTCTCCGAATACGACACGTTCGCCAAGGCTTTGGAGGGTGTGGCCACGGTGCCTGTCAAAGGGCTCGTGGAATCGCTCAGGCATATCAAGAACGAACATGAGATCGAACTGATTGCGAAGGCCGTCAGTATTACCGACGATGCCTTCGATCACATCCTGGGCCTGATAAAGCCGGGCGTCACCGAGGCCGAGATAGCTAACGAGCTACTGTCTTTCATGATCAAGCGGGACATGCGGCCCAGTTTCGACTTCATCGTCGCATCCGGCGTGCGCGGCGCCATGCCTCACGGCGTGGCCTCCGACAAGCCAATCGAATGCGGTGATCTGGTGACTCTGGACTTCGGAGGGTTCTACCAGCGCTACACTTCCGACATGACCCGAACAGTCGTAGTTGGCCCACCCAGCGACGAGCAAAGGAGCATCTACGACCTGGTGCTTAGGGCGCAACTCGCGGGCATCGAAGCGGCGCGAGCAGGTTCGACCGGGGTTGAGGTCGACAGAGCATCGCGGGCAATAATAGAAGCGGCGGGGCATGGCGATCACTTCGGCCATGGGTTGGGGCATGCAGTGGGATTGGAGATACACGAGAGCCCCAGGTTCTCGCCGGCTGATTCCAGCGTGATGCGGCCGGGCATGGTGCTCTCTGTCGAACCGGGCGTGTACGTGCCCGGGTGGGGCGGCGTCCGGATCGAGGACCTTGTCGTGATAACTGATGGCGAGGCCAAAGTCCTGACTCGTTCACCTAAACACCTCATTCAACTGTAGACCAGGAGGGCTCTATATGATTTCTACCAACGACTTCAGGACTGGGCAGACCATCGAATGGGAAGGCGGCGTATGGATGGTCGTCGACTTCCAGCATGTCAAGCCGGGTAAGGGCGCCGCGTTCGTCAGGGCGAGGCTGAAGAATGTGATCACCGGGAACGTCAACGAAACGACGTTTAGGGCAGGCGAGAAGCTGCCCAAGGCCCAGATCGAGTACAGAGAGATGCAGTACCTTTACGAGTCGGGCGGGGAGTATATGTTCATGGATCAGACATCGTACGAGCAGGTGTCTCTCTCCACCGAGCTGCTCGGCGACGCCCTTAAGTACCTCAAGGAGAACATGATCATCGGCGTGCAGTTCTACGCGGGCGCCCCAATAGGCGTAGAGCTGCCCAACTTCGTTGAGCTATTGATTGTGGAGACAGACCCCGGGCTGCGCGGCGACACCGCCTCCGGCGGCACCAAACCCGCCAAGCTCGAAACGGGCGCCGTCGTGCAAGTGCCCCTGTTTGTACAGGAAGGCGAGAAGATCAGGGTCGACACACGCACCCACCAGTACCTCGAGCGAGTATAGCCACCGCTCGGCAGGCGTGCCCTGCCAGGTGAACCACGGAAGCTTTGACC
>CAYZHL010000303.1:0-586 GCA_964478095.1 uncultured Clostridia bacterium
TCCCTGGTCCGTGTGCGCGATCTGGAAGCGGATGAAGTCGAGACCTACACCCTGGTCTACCCTGCGTTTGCCGACATCACCAAGAACTTCCTGTCGGTCCTTACTCCCGTAGGTATAGCCTTGCTGGGGCATCGTCAGGGCGAGACGATTGACGGGGTATCGCCGTTATACCCAAGGCGTTTGCGAATCGAGCAGGTCGAGTTTCAGCCGGAAAGCGCCGGCCAGTATGATGTGTGACGCAATCAAGCCCCCCGTCCGCACGGGCTGACAAGCAGCCCGTGGCACCCTCGTACCCACACACTTTCCGCGTAGATGGTCTACTGTAAAGAGCTGGGCAATCAGCGCCCGCGCGAGCTGCAAAACGACCTCGCGCCGGTGCTGCGACGCGCGTGAAGGCACTCGACGGCTTTATGCTGTCGCTTCGCGAAGTGATGGCTGACCGTGTGTGCCGGGGAGCATAGCCGCGCCGTGCCAGGCGGGAGCAGGCGCGAGCGCGCACGTGGTCTTGCCTTTCCTTGTGGATCGCCTATACTAGTCATCGTATGAGTCTGCGCTCACTATCTTGCTTGCACCAGGGAAACGGGTC
>CAYZHL010000303.1:612-2273 GCA_964478095.1 uncultured Clostridia bacterium
GCGTTGCATTGGCCTACGTCGATTGAACTGCCGATCGTGGCAGGCGGCTTGGCTGGCGGTGGTGTTTGTCCCACTGGCCGCCTTGCCGTGCTGCGCTGTGGCAGATCAATTGTCGGGCGACGGTGAGCAGCACATCCTGGCGCTGTCGGCCAACGGCCTGCATGACCGGCCGGGGAGTGGCGGGGCCGATCAGGGCGAGAATCCTGGCTTTCCTCCAGCGCATCGGCCGTTCGGCGGCGTCGGCCCTTCTTCGACTGACCAAGGACCTGGTGTTATCCTCAAGGCCGCATGGCCGCCCAGCAAGTTTCATGTGTCGCGCCGATGTGAGGAGCGAAGGTTCGTCGCGTCATTGGCCAGCTTCGTCGCCGTACCGTCCGGGTCGGCGGCCTCCAACCCAATGTCAAAGGCTTCCAGCGTATTGTCCGCTGAGTACGCTCTCTTGCGGCGGCTCGAATTGTAACCGTTCGCCGCGCGCGGCCGCTCCGCGGCGCCGCCCGGGCCTTCATCGACCGATTCACGCACCGCCGGCCATTTTCCGGCAGTCCGCTCCGTTGGCGCTGGGCCTCGTGCTCCAGGCGTGAACCGGTCAAGACGTACTTGCTGCGGAGGAAACCCATGAACCGCCAAGACAAGGAAATTCGCTGGAGGCTGCTTGTGACGGTTCCTTACACAACGCTCTGTGCCGCTTGCCACTGGCAACAAACGGTAGCGTGAGGGCGTTGACTGCGTCGACATGTGGCGCGAATTCAAGGAGGTAATTCCATGATTCCAACCATGCAACGGCAACGCCGCCGTGAGGACAGCTCCGATAAGGTCGTCGCGGAGGTACGAGGGGCGTTGCAGCGGGCCCCGTACCCGCTCTTAAGAAAGCTGTACTTCGAGTACGAAAGGGGAGTAGTCATCCTTCGAGGGAGATTGCCCAGCTACTACCACAAGCAACTCGCTCAAGAGGCGGTGCGCGGGGTTCACGGTGTCACCCGTGTGATCAATGAGATTGAGGTATCGAGGTCGCACCCGCGTTGACCGCGGCGGGACCAGGGAGCAGTTGAAATGGAACATCCGTCGTGCAACTTCATGGGGATCCCGCCAGACGCTTGCGAAGCCTCCGACGCGCGTTACGCCATCTTGCCGGTGCCCTATGAAGGCACGGTCACGTTCATGCGAGGAACGGCCGACGCTCCGGCCGCCATCCTCGACGCTTCGACCCAAGTCGAGGAGTTCGACGAGGAGTTGACGCGGGACTTCCGAGCCAGCGGGATCATCACCTTGCCCGCGATCCTGCCGGCGGAGACGCCGGAGGAGCAGATGCGCCGCGTTGCCGACGCCGCGCGAGCCAGCGTGGGCGCCGGCAAGTTCCTGCTGGCGTTAGGCGGAGAACACAGCATCACGGCGCCCTTGGTGAGGGCGACAGCCGAAGAGCACGGCGACATCAGCGTCCTGCAGATCGACGCACACGCAGATCTGCGCGACACGTACGAGGGGAGCCCTTACTCTCACGCCTGCGTCATGCGGCGAGTTCTGCAGGTTACCGAGCGCCTCGCCCAAGTTGGCGTTCGCAATTACTCTCAGCAGGAATACCTCGAATGCCCGCGGCAAGTGGAGAACTTCGTCACGCCGGCCGTGATCGAAAGCGATCCCGGCTGGATCGCCCGGGTGCTCTC
>CAYZHL010000303.1:2283-2606 GCA_964478095.1 uncultured Clostridia bacterium
GGTCGATGTCGACGGCTTCGACCCCGCCTACGTGCCGGGCACCGGGACGCCGGAACCCGGCGGGCTCACCTGGCGACAGGTGACGAGCTTGCTGCGGCGGGTCTGCGCCGAGCGGCAGGTCGTGGGAGCCGACATCGTGGAAGTGGTTCCAGTTCCCGGGCAGAAGGTATCGGAGTTCTTGGCGGCGCGGCTCGCCTACAAGATGATCGCCTATGTCGAGTCTTCAAGCTACAACCTGCGGAGTTGAATCATGCAGCAGACAAGCACGCCCGTGTGGCTGCGGGACAAGCAGTGCCCGCGCAGAAACGCCTATCTCTCGGGCC
>CAYZHL010000303.1:2719-3110 GCA_964478095.1 uncultured Clostridia bacterium
GGACGTCACGGGCGGCCTGACGCTGGCCGGGGCGCTGACTCCGGCCGGTCTGGGCCCGTCCTGCGTTGTGCCGCTGATCCGCGCAGGCTTCGTGGATTGGATCGTCGCGACAGGCGCAAACCTGTATCATGACCTGCACTTCGCCTTCGACTGTTCCCTCCACGCCGGCACGCCGAACGTCAACGACACCGATCTGCGCGACAACGGCGTGGTGCGCATCTACGACGTGCTGCTCGACTACACGGACTGCCTCACGCGCACCGACCTGATGCTGGAGAGCATCCTCAAGCAGCCGGAGTTCAGGGAAGAGATGGGCATGGCCTCGTTTCACCATCACCTCGGGAAATACGCCGCCGAGCAGGAAGAAGCCAATGGCCTGCGGGATGTCTCC
>CAYZHL010000304.1:0-3101 GCA_964478095.1 uncultured Clostridia bacterium
GCGCTCGCGCGCACAGCCTATGCCTTCTCCGGCGGGCAACATCTCGAGCGATTCCTGATAGACGGCTACATGAGCGGTTCACTTATGATGGACGTGATCACGCCGCTCAATCCTCTAGCGTTCATCGTGGCCCGGTCATTCGCCGGCATGTTGGCGTCGGCTGCAGCAACCCTCCCCGGTGTGCTTGTGGCCGCTCTTCTGCTCGGAGGGATGCCTGGGATGTCGTGGCCGGGCGCAGCGCTCTACGCCGTATCGCTCATCTTCGTCTGGCTGGCGTCGACAGGGTTGGCGCTCATCTCATCCTCGATCGGTGTCGCGCTAAAGCAGGGCGAAGCCGCCGTTCAGCTGAGGGTGTTCATCACGCAGCTGGCGTCCGGGGCCCTCATCCCAGTCTATCTGTATCCCGAGTGGGTTCAGCGAGTGATACGCGTCCTTCCCTTTGTTCATCTTGCGGATACTTCGGTGGCCATTGCCCTGGGAGGGAGTGTGAGCAGTATGTATGCTCAGATCATCTGGAGCGCGGCCCTGCTCGGAATCGGGATCGTGCTGTGGAGGAGACGCCTCGCGCGCCTGGATGTATATGGAGGGTAATGTGAGAGCTGCTTTAGCCCTGATGCGTGCGGCGTTCCGTCGACACAGGCTGTCGGCGGCGGGGTTCTGGACATGGTCCGTGTCGGTAGGACTATACCAGCTTCTCGGGCTGGCCTTCGTGTGGGTCGCTTCATCCAGACTGAGCGCGGGCGCCGAGTGGTTGGCCATATACGTCTATGGCGTTTTTCAGGGGGCAACAGGCCTTGCCTACGCCTTCGGCGCCTGGACGGTCTTCTTCGCCTCCCGCTACGTTCGCAGGGGAGAGCTCGACGCCCTGCTCCTGCTGGCCCCGGACCCCCGCGTATCGCTTCCCTTCGCCGACTTCGAGCCGGTGGAGCTTATGGGAGCCTTCGCCGGCTACGCCATCGCCCTTATCGGGTTGCGCGCCGGCACAAGACTCACCGTGCCCAATGCCGCCCTAACCCTTGTGGGCGTGGCCTCGGGAGGCGCTGCAACATACAGCCTGTTCATGGCGGCCGCGACCTTATCGCTCTATACCAAGCAGTCGTCGGCTGCGATAAGCTTCGCCATGGATCTCATCCTGTTCGGCCAGTATCCCATGAACCTGTACCCTGCCCCCATGCGAACCATCTTCACATGGGTCATCCCCATCGTGCTGATCGCCAACGCCCCGGCCCGCCTGATCGATGCCAGCCCGGGCCTGCTTGCCGCCGTACTCGCTACAGCGACGCTCGCCCTTGCGGGAGCAAATGCCCTGTTCAAACATGCACTCGGCAGGTTCATCAGGCACTGGTAAGCTATCGGTCGTGGAGACGCATCTCGGGCAGACACACAAAATCCTGCTCAGCAAAGTGGACATCAAACGCGAAGGCCCTAGCAATCCCCAGCCGCCTCATCACGATAAAGCTCGTGCAATCGACGAGACTTAAGCTCCGGCGATTCGCCGTCACGAGAGCGGTCTCTGCCGAATCGTGTGTTGCACGATCAACCCATTCGACATCCATCATCGGACAGACGCATTCACGAAACGCCCGCAAGGCCTCCATCCCGATCCGCCTCTGAACAAGGGCCGCGGCCTCGACCACGATGTAGTTGCTGCATACAAGCGGCGTTTCGTCCCGGAGTAGCCCTTCCCATATGCCCCATGCCGATTCATGATTGATGTCATTCGAACTGAGTAGGGCAAAGAGCGCTGAAGTATCGACGAAGACCCTCATCATAGGAAGTCCTCCGTCAGGTACTTGTCGTGGTTGACCGATATGTCAGTCTCACCGGACCTGAACTTCCCCGCGATCGAAAGGGCCCGACGGACACGCTCCTCACGACTGACACTGCCCCGACCGGCCAGGACCATGTCGGCGCCGCGTCTGATCAGCTCCGCGACCGATACCCCTTCTGCGCCGGCCATAGCCCGCAAGCCCTCGATCTGTTCCTCTGTGAGCTGCACCTGCATGCGGATCATGCGCATCCCCCCTTCAGTGAACATCTGTTCCCATGGTATCATGATATCATATACTGATGTCTGTGAACACGGCTTGCCGGTATGATTGCCGTCTGCGCTAACGCAATCGGGCGGCGTGGTATAATCGTCTCGAAGGCAGGCGGTCGAGGGGGAGGCAGAGCGCGATGGATTCGCACGGTTTCGACCAGTATTTTGAGCGCGAGGAGAGGATCGTTGCCCAACGAGAGAAGGATCTCGCCGCGCACAAGGAGCGTCTCGCCCAGCAGGCCGCGCGACTCACCGAGGTACTGAGCGCCCTCGGGGCAAGGCGTGTCTGGGTCTTTGGCTCTTTTGCCCGCGGTCACGTGCGCTCTGACTCTGACCTGGACATGGCTGTGGAGGGCCTGCCGTACTCACAGGATCAGCTGCTGGGAATAGCCGAGCAATCGCTGGGCGGCGGGCTGGCTCTTGACCTGGTACCTTGGGAGGTTGCAGGCGCCTTGCTGCGAGAGCGCATCATGTCGGAAGGGAGGATTCTCTATGAGCGCGAGGAGTGAGCGCGCGTGTGAGCTT
Organism: uncultured Clostridia bacterium; assembly: GCA_964478095.1. Classification (GTDB taxonomy): domain Bacteria; phylum Bacillota; class DTU025; order DTU025; family DTU025; genus UBA5389. The sequence continues at coordinate 2,567 of CAYZHL010000304.1, forward strand.
CGCGGTCTTCTTGTGGACATGCGCACAGACATGAGAGCCCTGGATCGGCTTTTCGGCGCGGTAGATCAGGCGAAGGTAGCCTCGCTCAATCGTGGTTCTGATGACATGACTGTGTGGGCATTTGCCGCCTGGCTACACCATGTGTATACAGGTGTGGAGTCGATCTTCACAAGAGTGGCTCAGGTCCTCGACGGCTATTCAACGCGAGCCGATGACTGGCATCGACGCCTTCTCGTCAGCATGAGTGAACCCTTGGAGGGCGTGCGGCCGGCGGTGCTGACTGAAAGCGCTTTCGCGTGGCTAGATGAACTGCGCCGTTTTCGCCATCTCTTCCGACATGCCTACGGCGCAGAGCTCAATCGCCGTCGAGTGAAGGATCTGGTCAGCCAAACCTTGGAGATGCGGTCAACACTGGATGAGGAGCTACACCGACTGGGGGCATTCGTCGAGGCCTTGGTAAAGCGCCACGAACAGCAGGATGCTTGACAGAGACACGAGTCTTCCCTATTGCTCCGCGCTCCTGAGGTCCGACCGC
>CAYZHL010000305.1:0-3048 GCA_964478095.1 uncultured Clostridia bacterium
GAGCAGAGAGCATACGCGAGCAGGCGAAGAGCCTGGCGTCGTCCATCGGAGGCCAGGCGGTGATCGATCCTGAGCTTCTGGAGGAAGTGACGTTCCTGGTTGAGTGGCCGCGGGCATTCGTGGGCAGGTTCGCCCAGGAGTATCTGGATCTGCCCGAAGCGTGCGTGATCACGCCCATGAAAGACCACCAGCGCTATTTCCCGGTACGCGAGCCCGGGGGCAGCCTGATGCCGGTCTTCATCGGTGTGGCGAACTGCGGCGATGATGCCGTCGACGTGATCAGGGCAGGGAACGAGAAGGTGCTGGCAGCGAGGCTTGCCGACGCCCGATTCTTCTTCGAGGAGGACATGAAGCGCCCGCTTGCCGACAGAGTAGCCGATCTGCGCGGCGTAGTTTTCCAGGAGAGACTGGGAACAATGTATGAGAAAGCCGTGCGAATCGGGCGCCTGGCGTCGGAGTTGCTTCTCGGCGCCCCTGAGGCCGCTCTTGCGGAAAGAACCGCGCTTCTTGCCAAGACGGACTTGGTCACTTCGGTGGTTCGAGAGTTCACTGAATTGCAGGGAGTCATGGGCCGAGAATACGCGCTCCGACACGGGGAAGACAGCACCGTCGCCGAAGCCATATTCGAGCATTACCTGCCGCGGTTTGCAGGCGATGCTCTTCCTGCGTCACCTCTTGGGGCGGCGTTGTCGGTTGCCGACAAGATCGACACGCTGGCGGGCTACTTCTTGATAGGCCTGGTTCCGTCGGGCTCGGCCGATCCGTATGCCCTGCGCCGGCAGGCGGCAGGCGCAGTGTCAGTGCACGCAGAATGGAGATTCGCATTGGGGATCGACTCTTTGGCGGCCCGCGCGGTCGGCCTGTTTGCGTCGGCCGGTGTGGCGGAGGACCCGGCTCGGCAGGGGCAGGTGGTCGAGGATGTCATGGGCTTCATCAGGGCCAGGCTGAAGGCCTCTCTAGAGGAGGCGGGGCACCGGCACGACATCGCCGACGCGGTGCTCGCCGCAGGCTGCGGCCGCCCCGCCTGTGTATTCGAGCGGGCTCAGGCCGTGGCGCAAGTGGTGGATGAGGCCTGGTTTGCCGCGCTTGCCACGGCGGCGTCCAGGGTGCGAAACATCGCGATGAATGCCAGGGCTGACGCCTTCAGCCCAGCGCTTTTCCAGGACGAGGCTGAGCGTGAGCTATTTGACGCGGCCAAGGCCCTGGAAGCAGACGTGCGGGCATCGATCGAGGCCCGTATGTCGGGATTTGTGGATAGAACGGCATATGTATCCGCTCTTGAACGAACGAGTGTGATAAGCCCGGCAATCGACAAATACTTCGAGAAGGTCATGGTCATGGTGGACGACGAAGCTGTGCGGAACAATCGTCTGGCAATGCTCAAGTGGGTTTCGGGAGTGCTATCCATGGTCATAGACCTCTCCATTATCGTCTTCGCGGGTGGATGATTATGAGGTCGACTGTCAATTTCACTTGAACGAAGGCTCTCGGTAGAGTAGAATCTTAGTCGACTTGGTAAGAAGAGAGCAGCAATGGACAGGAGGATTGTCATGGCAGAGAAGGACATACCGAAATACGTGTATTATTTCGGCGGCGGAAGGGCTGAAGGATCGGGCAACATGAAGAACCTTCTGGGCGGCAAAGGCGCCGGGCTGGCTGAAATGGTGAATCTGGGGATTCCGGTACCTCCCGGTTTCACTATCACTACCGAGGTATGCACAGCCTACTACGCCAGCGGTAACCAGTGGCCCGAGGGTCTTGCCCAGCAGATCGACGCGAACCTTGCGCGACTGGAGAAGGACATGGGCGCAGTGTTCGCTGATCCCGGTAACCCGCTTCTGCTGTCGGTGAGGTCGGGCGCTCGGGTATCGATGCCCGGCATGATGGACACCATTCTCAACCTGGGTCTGAACGACGTAACAGCCGCAGGGCTCATCAGGAAGACGAACAACCCCCGTTTCGTGTACGACAGCTACAGGCGGTTCGTACATATGTACTCCGATGTGGTGATGGGCGTACCTCACGAGACTTTCGAGGAGGCCATCGCCGCGAAGAAGCGGTCCCGCGGTGTCAAGCTCGACATGGAGCTGTCCGCGGACGACCTCAAGGAGCTTGTAGCCGAGTACAAGGCGATCGCCAGGGAGCATACGGGGCGCGACTTCCCTGAGGACCCCAAAGAGCAATTGCGGGGCGCCGTGGACGCGGTGTTCGGTTCGTGGAACAACCAGCGGGCGATCACATATCGCAAGATCAACAACATACCCGGCGACTGGGGCACTGCGGTCAACGTGCAGACGATGGTCTTCGGCAACATGGGCGACACGTCCGGAACCGGCGTGGCCTTCACGCGGGACCCCGCCACCGGCGAGAATGTGTTCTACGGAGAGTATCTCATGAACGCGCAGGGTGAGGATGTGGTCGCCGGCATTCGCACTCCTCAACCCATCAGCACTCTGAAGGAATCGATGCCTGCAATCTATGACGAGCTCGAGCAGATTTACCACAAGCTCGAGGAGCACTACCGCGAGATGCAGGACATAGAGTTCACGATACAGGAAGGCCGTCTGTTCATGTTGCAGACGCGTACAGGCAAGAGAACCGGCACGGCCGCTGTACGCATAGCCGTTGAGATGGTTGAAGAGGGCATGATCGATGAGAAAACCGCCGTGTTGCGTGTGCCTCCTGCCAACCTCGACCAACTGCTTCACCCGATGATCGACCCGAAGGCCAAGGTCAAGTCCTTCGCAAAGGGGTTGCCGGCTTCGCCCGGCGCCGCTCGGGGGCGAATAGTGTTCACCGCGGATGAGGCCGAGGCATGGGCTGAGCGCGGCGAGAAGGTCATCCTGGTCAGAACGGAGACGTCGCCTGAGGATATCGGCGGAATGCACGCTGCTGTGGGCATCCTTACGTCTCGCGGCGGCATGACCAGCCATGCGGCGGTGGTTGCCCGAGGCATGGGCACTTGCTGCGTGGCGGGGTGCGGAGCCGTTCTCATCAGTGAGAGAGAGAAGAAGATGGTCTGCGGTGATCTGTCGCTCACCGAGGGCG
>CAYZHL010000306.1:0-362 GCA_964478095.1 uncultured Clostridia bacterium
GTCGGCTGCGGCATAGGAACGGGGCCAGGGCATGGCATCGGAGTAGGGTACTGCGAAAGCGTAGGCATCATCAGGCCCGGGCATGGCATGGGCTGCGGGGCCACGGGCGCAGGCTGTGCCGGCGGCCACATCATCTCGGGCGGATACATCGGGCATGGCGCAGGCGCGGGCATGGGCGTCGGCATCGGCAATGGGGCCGGCGTCGGCTGAATGGTCTCCATTGGCGAACAGCAGAGGATGGTATCGAAGAACGTCGCGTGCCGGAGCTCGTCGCCGCATATATCGAGGATCGCCCGTTTCAGGCACTCTGTGGGAGCCAGTTGCGCCATCCTGCTATAGGAGTGGACCCCTTCGATTTCGTC
>CAYZHL010000306.1:372-2941 GCA_964478095.1 uncultured Clostridia bacterium
CTGCGTAGGCATCTTGTACCATCGAGAAGAAGTCGTTGGAAGGCAGCACGTGATATCACCTCGTCATGTGGGTTCTCGCTTCTTCAGTGGCAGTATATTGCTTGAGTCCCCGTCAAGTTCCCATGCCTTAGTCACTTCTGCACGCTTACGGCAGCAAACACACAACGCGGAGGTGTACCCCGTGGCGGATGACACGCGATCAGTGGACCTGTCGATTGACGGAATGTCGTGCGCAGCCTGTGCCGCGCGCATCGAGCGGGCGTTGAAAGACGAGCCCGGGGTGAAGCAGGCCAGTGTGAATCTGGCGTCCGAGACTGCCCGCGTACTATACGATCCGGGCGTGGGCGATGTAGGCCGGATACTCCGGGCCGTGGAAAGCGTCGGCTACGGCGCGCGCGAACTCGTCCGCGACCGGCGCGAAGATGATGAGCGCAAGGCTTCGGTGCGGCGGCGGATGGCCAGGAACTGGGGCTTGTTCTGGGTCGGCGCGGTTCTCAGTCTCCCTATGGTCATAGGGATGCTGGCAGAACTCGTCGGCGCACATTCGCTCATGTTCCTGATCGACCCCTTGCTTGGGTTTGTACTGGCGACGCCCGTCGTGCTGCTGTCCGGTTCGCGCTTCTACATCAGCGCCTACAAAACCGTAGCGCACGGCGGCGCCAACATGGACGTGCTCGTGGCTCTGGGCACGGGCGCGGCCTACGCGCTCAGCGTGGTCAACACATTCTTCGTGCAAGGCCCAGTCTACTATGAAGCGGCTGCAGTGGTGATCACTCTGGTGCTTCTGGGCAAGAACCTTGAGCACGGCGCGAAAGGAGAAGCCAGCGAGGCCATTCGGAAGCTTGCCTCTCTCACCCCGCGCACTGCGACGATCGTTCGGGGAAACACTGAGGAGACAGTCGCGGTAGAGCAGGTCATGCCGGGCGATATCGTCATTGTCAGGCCCGGAGAGCGTGTGCCTGTGGACGGAGAGATCACAGAAGGCTATACGTCCATCGATGAATCCATGCTTACCGGGGAGAGCATCCCGCGCGACAAGGGCGTCGGCGACTTGGCGGTGGGAGGAACGGTGAACCAGCATGGCATGTTCAAGATGCGCGCCACTCACGTGGGGGCAGACACTGCACTGGCCCAGATAGTTCGCTTGGTCGAGGAGGCCCAGGGGAGTAAGGCTCCGATACAGCGGCTTGCAGACGTGGTAGCGTCCCGCTTTGTTCCGGCGGTTATGGCGATAGCGGTCATCACATTCGTCGGCTGGCGCTTGGCGGGGGCAGGCATTCCGCAGGCTCTGGTGAGCGCGACGTCCGTACTGGTTATCGCCTGCCCGTGCGCGCTCGGATTGGCCACGCCTACTGGGATAATGGTGGCCACAGGGCGCGGGGCCGAACTGGGAGTGCTCATCCGCGGCGGCGAACACCTTGAGAGGCTGAGCCGGGTCAACGCGGTGGTCCTCGACAAGACCGGTACGCTCACACGAGGCAAGCCGTCAGTAGTTGACTCCAGGGTGTTCTCGTCGCTCGGGCTTGGCCAAGCGCTGAGGCTGGCCGCTGCGGCTGAGCGCGCGTCAGAGCACCCACTGGGCAGGGCGATTGTAGAGGAGGCTGAGCTTCAGGGGCTGGACGTGCCGATGCCCGCCGACTTTCGCAGTGTGCCCGGCCGCGGAATCACGGCACAGGTAGACGGGCATCAAGTGGCAGTGGGCACGCTCAGATTCCTGTCTGATCTCGGAATCGACGCGGCGGACGAAGTGGTGCGAGCCCTGGAGCACATGGAGGAGAAGGGAGAGACCGCAGTCCTTCAGGCCGCGGACGGCGCCGTGGCGGCTGTGTACGGAATCGCTGACCAGCTGCGCCCGGAGTCGGCCGGCGTAATCGCGGAGCTGTTCGGGCTGGGCCTCGAAGTCTACATGATCACCGGCGACAATGCCCGCACTGCTGCGGCCATAGCCCGTCAGGTGGGGATACCCGATGGAAATGTCATGGCCGAAGTGCTGCCCGACGGCAAGGCTGAACAGGTGGAGAAGATGAAGCGGCGCGGTCTGGGCGTCGCCATGGTAGGAGACGGCATTAACGACGCTCCCGCCCTGGCCACTGCGGATGTTGGGATCGCCATGAGCGCGGGCACTGACATCGCCATGGAGGCCGCTGACATCACAATAGTGGGAGGCCTCCACAGGCTTCCGGATGCGATCAAGCTGTCTAGAGCCACTCTCGGTATCATTAAGCAGAATCTCTTCTGGGCCTTCGTATACAATGCCGTGGGCATTCCGCTGGCTGCATTTGGCATTATGCCGCCCGTATACGCCGGCGCAGCCATGGCTGCGAGTTCAGTATCGGTCGTATCCAACTCGCTCAGGTTGAAGCGGTTCGATGCCGCTTACAGGGCGGCCGAGAGGTAATTCCGGGTTCATGTTGAATACCACATAAGGTTGTCTGCCTATCTCAAAGGGGGGGATTATCACATTGAACCAGGGGGATCTGAAGAGCGAGTATGGTGGCTGGAAGAGCGGTCCGTATGCGAAGACTTGCGCTAGGTTCCCTGAGCGCAAGGAGAGATTCGAAGGCAGCTC
>CAYZHL010000306.1:2951-3016 GCA_964478095.1 uncultured Clostridia bacterium
CGCCTGTATACGCCGGCGCAGCCATGGCCGCAAGTTCTGTGTCGGTCGTATCCAACTCGCTCAGA
>CAYZHL010000307.1:0-2977 GCA_964478095.1 uncultured Clostridia bacterium
GCGCGCGCAGCCGCTTCTGTGGTTGTGAGCGGCCTGTCGGGGCGGGCTCTGGGGCGGCTGTCGAAGGCTCTTGAGCAGTTCGGAGCGACGGTACGACCGGCAGTCAGCTTCGGCGCGGGGGCCACCGCGCCGGGGTGGGCAGGGCGGACCGGCTCGGCAGACTCTTCTGAGTCGGCGACTGGCGATCGCCCGACAGGGGAGATCAGGCCGGGGTCAGCCATTGGGCTACAGCTTGCACAGGGCGACGTGGAAATCGCTGCATTCGGCACAGTAACCTATGTGGAAGGCGACAAGTTCTTGGCCTTTGGCCATCCCGTGCTTGGGAACGGCGCGACCGACCTTGCTGCAAGCGGCGCCCTGGTGCACGGGGTGATCAAGTCGGACAGCACGCCGTTCAAGGTGCTTAGCTCCACGGGTTGGGTGGGCGCATTCACCCAGGACCGCCTGAGCGGAGTTGCAGGCAGGCTGGGTCGGGAGGCCCATATGATTCCGGTGCATGTGACGGTCGTGGATGCACAGACCGGGCATGAGCGAACCGTATCCACGCAGGTGGCGCCTGAAGAGTCGCTCGTGGCCGACATCTTCGGCTCTTCGGCACTCGCCGCTTTTGACGGCGCCCTGGACAGAGTAGGCGGAGGCACCGCTTCGGTAGAGCTTCGGGTGGAGCTTGAGGGCAGGCAACCCTACGAGCGCCTGAACACCTTCTGGAGCAACTCCGATGTGGCGGGCGCCAGCCTGTCAGATGCCTTCGATACGATAGACCTGATTGCGAACAACGCGACCGAACGCCCCGGCATTGAGCGGATAGTCCTTAAGGCCCAGGTAGGAGCGGACCGCCGGACTGCCATGATCGAGAAAGCCAGAGTGCTCCAGAAGATCGCGCGTCCGGGAGACCAAGTGGAAGTCGAGGTTACGCTGCGCGTCTTCCGGGGGCCGAAGGTGACCCGCGTAGTGTCTTTAGAGATACCCGACAACATAGGGAGCGGAACAGTCTCGCTCATGGTCAGAGGGGGCAGCGTCAACGTCGAGGACGAACTGGACGGCTGGACCACGCCGGTGGAGGAATTGCTGTACATGGATGTCGACGATATGCTGGCGGAGCTGAGCTCGCGTCCCCTTGGCAATGACATCGTGCTCGAACTCGAACCGTACTTGCTGGACGAACCTGAGGTCAACATGAGTCCGCCGGCGGGCTCGGAGTTGCACCGAGACGGCGTTTCCGGGGCTGAATCCGATGACAAGGCAAAGAGCAAGGACAAAGGCAAGGGCAAGGCGGGCGAGCCCAACGCCGCGGATTCACAGGCAGACGTGGAAGAGCTGTTCTCCAAGCCGGTAACGGTGCGCGTCCCGACCGACTGGGTGGTTCAGGGGGTAAAGTGGCTCACGGTGGACATCGAAACTGAGGTCGAAACCGAGGCTGAAACCGAAATCGAAGCCAGAACCGAAACTGAGCCGGAGGCCGAAGAGCTGTATGGAACGGATGTGTGAGAACCTGAGCAGCTAGAATCGAGCGAGCTGGGAGAATCAACGGGGTGGACGGGCGAACTGCCTAGACCACCCCGTTGTCTGCAAACCACCGAATGGAGTCGCTTACTGAGTCGCGCAGAGACCGCGGGGCATAGCCCAGTTCCCGCCGGGCTTTCGCATTGCTGATGTTGCAGTTGCTGAGTAGCGTCTCTACAGAGTACTTGGTGATCCGGCTCTTTACTCTGAAACTCAGGCAGATGGCTGTCGACACGTGGGCGACAACACGCGTGAGCCATGCAGGCACGCGTAACCGGAAGCGCGGTCGGCGTCCATGGAGTTCGTCCACCATCCGGGCCAGGTCCGCAACGCTGATGCATTCGCCGGCCAGAATATACACCTCTCCGGGCTTGCCTTTCTCTGCTGCAAGGATGTGTCCGATCGCCACATCCCTTACATCCACGAAGTCGTAGCCTCCGTCAGGGATCGCCCAGAACGAATTGCGCGCCAGATCAAGCAGCACTCGCCCCATGATTGACACACGGAAGTCGAAGGGGCCGATGACCCCGGTGGGGCACACGATCACCGCATCCAGCCCGCGATCCACCGCCCGGAGGACCTCAATCGACGCCCTGGCCTTCGACTTGTCATACCCGCCGCGTGAACGCGCAGGGTCGAAACCGCACGATTCGTCGATGACAGCGCCGTTCGGGGGTTCTACGAGAGAGTGGATAGAGCTGGTGTAGACCAGTCGTCTCACGCCCGCCTTCTCGCATGCGCTGAGCACATTGATGGTGCCTTGCACATTCACGCGGTCCACCGACTGCTCCTGCCATGGGAAGATGCTTACCAGTCCGGCTACGTGGTAGACGATATCGGCGCCGGAAAACGCGGCCTCCAGCGAATGGGGGTCCAGCACGTCTCCTGGGACGATATCGATGGGCAGGCCGTCCAGCGGGCGTGTGTCTTCAGTTGGAAGCGCAATGACCCTTACCTGCTCACCCCGGGCAACCAATTCCCTCACGAGCACGTTGCCAATGTGCCCGGTCCCTCCGGTCACCGCTATCAATACACTCACCGCCTTGACAGGTTCCGGGTGGCTTGATGATTCGCCGTTGCGTTGGCCGGCCGCCACTGACTGAATGGTCAGTCACTCATCTATTCACAGTGTACAGCGGAGGTTTCCCGCTGTCAAGCTGGCTGGTCAATCCGGGTGCGTGTAAGGATTGCGCCTTTCGGGGTCGCAGATCCCCCTCATTCAGGTGCGCGGCCTCGCCAGGGCCATAGCGCCCGCGGTTGGAGTCGCACCGGATCCAGGGATAGACCCGTGGGCAGGTCCAAGAATAGACGCAGGGATGGGTCCGGGGATAGATCTGGGGGAGTGCTGAGGGACGGAAAGACACAGCTGTGGCTCAGTGATATACCCCCGGGGGTATCCGCCCAGAGATACGGTCAGATTTTGATAATAGTTTTGGCGAAAAGCGCAGCTTCTGAGTACATCGATTTGGGCCGG
>CAYZHL010000308.1:0-1392 GCA_964478095.1 uncultured Clostridia bacterium
GACGCCCCAGATCAATACCATGCCTGCAATCAGAAGGATAAAGGCGCGCTCAACTAGGGCGAACCCTACCATTATCCGCTTTTTGATTGGTGTCCGCTCCAGGTAAGGCGCTGAAAACACGCCGGGCAGGAACAGCCCCAGATTGCCCAGAGCAGGCGCCATCCCCACAACAACGTTGGAGGCGCCTAGAGTAGTCAGTAGTAGCGGGATGATGGTACTGGACGAAATCAGGGAGAATCCCAGCGGATAGCCGACGGATTCAATGAAGAAGAGCAGATAATTCTGCCTTAGGTCCCGACGCTTCGAACGGTGCGGACTGGCTGGCAAGTGTGCTCAACCTCCGACCTCTCCATGTGGTCTTGTTCCTCTGGCAATGTCTTCGACCACAGAAGCCAGTGTCCTGCTGCCGAGGTACCCGCGAAACTGTTCTGACAATCGGCGCGGAAGCTCGGCAAGGATACAACTGTCAAATGGACACGTGCCAGGGTTTCGACTCATTATGCACTCATCTATGCCGAGAGGCCCTTCCATAGCCTCCCAAATACCAAGAAGCGTGATCCTTGTGGCAGGCCCGGACAGAAGAAACCCGCCTCTTGGGCCTCTAGTTGAACGAAGAAGCCCTGCTCGAACCAGTTGCTGCAGCACTTTGGAAGAATGCGCATGAGAGAATCCTGTTTCGGATACTATTTCCTTTACGGTTACGTTCGCTCCTCCGGCCCGGGCTATCAGAACCATACTGTGAAGTGCTATGGATGCTGCTTCGGATATCTGTATGACGGTTGGCATTGTCGGCCACCTTCCATGCGCATTCAGATATTATGGTACCACAATATTCTTTATTGTCAATACCTTGTCGCGCGTCTTGAGGAGACAGTGTCCCGCGAGGCCTTATCTCAGGACGCGGTATCTCGCGAGCCACGATACTCCGCACGACATTCCGCACAATCGGGAAAGCGGGGGCTAGCGCCCCCGCCTCCTCAGCTGATCCGCCATCGCCCGCTCAGCCTTCTCTATCAGGCCTCGCACGATGAGACCAGCCTCGCGGGTAGTGATGTTACCGTAGTCATAGTTGTCGCCTTCCACGTTGATCTTGTCGGCGAAGCCGAGTTCGCGAGCGATCTCGTACTTCACGTCATCGGATACAATGGAACGGCGCCTCGGCAACGTGATCACCCCCGGTTTATGATTCCTCGTTCCGGCCGCGCTAAACAGGCAGAATGCTGGGCGAACCGGATGAGGAGCCCTGCTTGGGAGTGTATTTCACGCATCCGCGGCATCAAGATGCCTGCGAATTCACAATTATATGAAATGACGCTTCGGCCCAATCCGGATCGAACTGGTCGCCGGCATTTCGCAGCACTTCGCCGGCTGCCTCTAGAGATCGCAGCGCCC
>CAYZHL010000308.1:1402-2967 GCA_964478095.1 uncultured Clostridia bacterium
ATAATTCTGGACCACGATGGCCTTTTGTCCGGTACTCAGACATACATAGGTGCCCGCCGGGTAAGGCGCGATCTTCTTGGTCAGCGCTTCCACAATGGCAGGATCGAAGAGCGTATTGTAGCCGCTCATGATGTATTCGATCGCATCGGAGGGCAGCATGCTCTTGCGGTACGGCCTGTCGGACGTCATGGCATCATAGCTATCCGCCACAGCGATTATGCGAGCGACTAATGGTATGTCCCGACCGGCAAGCCCGTGAGGATAACCCTTACCATCGTATCTTTCGTGATGGTGGCGCACACCTTCCACAACAGCATCCAGGCAGAGCACCGACGACAGCATGTCCGCTCCTACCAGCGGATGTCGCCTTACTTCGGCCCACTCCTTGTCAGTAAGGGGACCCGGTCTCTTAAGAATATCGCCGCTGATCCGAGTTTTTCCGATGTCGTGCAGTCTAGCAGACAGCGCCAGTACCGGAAGAATCGCAAAGTTGCGTAACGTCCGCCGAGCCATGGCCACTGCGAGATCCTTCACGCGGTCGGAGTGCCCCTTCGTGTGCGCGTCTCGCAATTCCAAACAGGAGACAACCCTCTCCAGGCTGGAGATGACCGCAGACTGAGTGATGCTTACGCACTCTCCTACGATGCCGCTGCCGCTGCGCGGACAATTCGTCGCGGAGACATCGCCTGTAAGCACGAGAGTGCCAAGTTGACATCCGGCATCATCGGTAAGTGGTATTCGGGTGGGTGTGGAAGACGCGCCCCAGGTGAGGCAGTTCGGGCACCTATCCTGCAGCAAGAGTGCGGACTTGTTCGCGAAAGCCAGCTTGTTCTCGTCATCTAGGACAACGATCCCGTTCGGGAGTTGGTCCAGCGCGCTCCTAAGCAGCACGCTGACATCTGCGTTCACTGCATTACGACCTCCTGAATTGCGTGTTCTGCCCGGGCAATGACACACAGATTCGCCCCCCAGTCACAGAACACGGGCAAGAACAGACGCACCGGCCCATCTGTAGGCCTCACGCCACAGGGGCCGGTGCAAGTGGCTGCCATCCTGTGCTGGCTACGCGACCAGCCTTTGTCAATAGCGCCAGTGCACAGCCTCCAGTCTATTGGAGGGATCACCCGATGTCAACGGCTAAGGATTGGCTAACCCTTAGGGCCGTAAGCCCATTTCTCATTCATCCTATGTGTTTTCACTGCTAGCGCATGCAATGCGCTCGGGCAGTGCCTTTGGCAGTAGTCCCTCCGGTATTCGGCGTGAATATGCTGTTCTGGACGTGTCCTCGCTGTGAGGATTCATGAGCACAAGTGGGGTGTAATCCTATTCTACAACGACGAATACTACATGCCTGCCGAGTACTATGCTCCAGCCGAATACTACATGCCCGCCGAATACTATGCTCCGTTTGAGACGTACAGCGAGCAGTGGCCGGGACAGTGGGGTTGGGGCCAACCATGGTGGGGCAGGCCGTGGTGGGGTAGGCCAGGGTGGGGCCAGCCATGGTGGGGCCAGCCATGGTGGGGCCAGCCATGGTGGGGCCAGCCATGGTGGGGTAGGCCAGG
>CAYZHL010000309.1:0-2965 GCA_964478095.1 uncultured Clostridia bacterium
CCGCTGCGCCCATGATTATGACCTTGATCCTCTTCAAGAAGCAACCCACCCTTTCTCCATTATCAAGCACGAATGCTGCGCTCCGGCAGTGTAGGTACGTTTATCGTACACACTTCGCAGCCTGACCATCCATTCACGCTGCGCTGAGCCATGTGTCCAATACACAGGGCTGCATTAATATGCATGGATGCATATCGCGCCTGTCACCTATTCTACTACTAGACGCCCAATTCCTCCACAGGTACCTTGAAGAGGCGCCCTTGCGGGCGCCTCGTAGATCGACTCTGCAACTGAACCATGATCATCAGAGCGCTGCCGGTGGTTGATGGGCGGGCGCCGGATTCGTAGGCGGTACCATGACAGCCGCATCAACGTCGACGTCGCCCCCATCCAGATCGTTCAGGCTGTCATCATCGCTGGCGCCGTATCGGGCGAGGGCCACCGCCAGCACCTCGTCCATGTGCGCAACTTCAACGAAAGTGATGTCGGCCCGCACGTTCTCTGGAATCTCCTCCAGGTCCTTGCGGTTGTCTTCAGGGATGATCATTGTCGTGATTCCCGCCCTGTGCGCTGCAAGCACCTTCTCCTTGAGCCCTATGGGCAGGACGCGCCCGCGAAGCGTTATCTCCCCGGTCATGGCCACGTCATGCCTGACTGATACACCCGAGAGGGCCGACGCCAGCGCGGTCGCCATGGTTATGCCGGCCGACGGACCGTCTTTGGGTATGGCGCCTTCCGGGACGTGGATGTGCACGTCCATCTTCTCGTAGAAGTCATCGGGTATGCCCAGATCGCGCGCCCTGGACCTGACGTAAGTGTACCCGGCCTGCGCGGATTCGCGCATCACCTCTCCGAGCTTGCCGGTGAGGATCAGCTTGCCGCCGCCCTTCATCGCCGACACCTCGATCGACATTGTATCGCCGCCGGTTTCGGTCCAGGCAACTCCAGTGGCAACGCCCACCTTGTCGTCCTGCTCAGCCACACCGTACCGGAATTGGGGAATCCCCAGGTGCTTCTGCAGGTCGACCTGGTTCACAACGAACGGCCCGCTTGCCCCTGCTACTACCTCGCGGGCCAGTTTACGGCAGACCGAGCCGATCTGCCGCTCCAGGCTGCGGACTCCCGACTCCCTGGTATACGAGCGGATGATCTCCCTGATCACATCATCGTCCATCTGCACGTGCCCTTCAGTCAGCCCGTTCTCGCGGACCTGCTTGGGAATGAGGAACCTGGACGCTATGTGGAGTTTGTCTTCCTCGGTATAGCCCGGTATGCTGATTACTTCCATCCTGTCCTGCAGCGGGCGGGGTATGGAGTAGAGGTTATTGGCCGTCGTTATGAACAGCACGTTGGATAGGTCGACTGTGACCTCCATATAGTGGTCGCCGAACTCGCGGTTCTGCTCCGGATCGAGCACTTCGAGCAGAGCCGAGGACGGGTCGCCTCGGAAATCCGACGACATCTTGTCCACCTCATCCAGCAGTATGACCGGGTTCATGCTGCCCGCCTGTTTCATCAGCTGAACTATCTTGCCGGGCATAGCGCCTACATAAGTACGCCTGTGTCCTCTGATTTCAGCCTCATCTCGCACGCCGCCCAGCGAGAACCGGACAAACTTGCGGCCCAAGGCGCGAGCAACCGACTTGCCAAGAGAGGTTTTCCCCACTCCGGGCGGCCCCACCAGGCAAAGTATGGGCCCGCGGAGCTTGTCGGACAGCTGCCTTACGGCCAAAAACTCCAATATCCGCTCCTTGACCTTCTCCAGGCCCCAGTGGTCCTCGTCTAAAACCTGCTCCGCCCGGCTTATGTCAAGGCAGTCGTCTGTGAGAACGCCCCACGGTATACCGAGAAGCCAGTCGAGGTAATTGCGGACTACAACCGTTTCTGCCGACATCGGCGGCATGCTTTCGAGCTTGTCCAGTTCGCGCTGGGCCTTCTCGCGAACGTCCGGCGGCAGCATTGACTTTTCGATCTTTTCCCGGAGTTCGCCCATTTCGGACGATCTCTCGTCGCGATCGCCCAACTCCTTCTGGATAGCCCTCATCTGTTCCCTGAGGTAGTATTCCTTCTGAGTCTTCTCCATCTGCCTGCGCACTCGCGCATTGATCTTGCGCTCCAGCTCCAGAATCTCCAACTCGCTGCGGAGTGCCACCGAGAGACGCTCTAGGCGCTCACGGGCATCCAGAGACTCCAAAAGCGCCTGCTTTTCCTCCACCCGCATCTGCAGATGAGCTGCGATTTCGTCAGCAAGATCGCCGGGTTGCTCCACATCGCCCATGCCCACTATGATCTCGGGCGGCAGTCGCTTGGATAGCTTCACGTATTCCTCGAACTCGTGGAGCGCATTGCGCGCGAGAGCCGCAAGTTCCGGCCCGCGCCCGTCATCGGCCGGTTCTATCTGAACCTTCACCATGTAGCACGGATCATCGTCAATGTAATCGAGAATCCGTGCGCGCTCTTTGCCCTCCACCACCACTCTGACGGTGCCGTCGGGCAGCCGAACTAGCTGTTTAATCTCGGAGACAGTGCCCATCTCGAATATGTCGGAAGGAGACGGGTCATTGACCCTGGCAGCCTTTTGAGCAGCAAGGAGCACTAGTCTGTCTCCAGACATTGCTTCATCTAGAGCGGCGATCGACTTATCCCTCCCCACTTCGAGGGGGATAGTCATGTTTGGAAAGACCAGAACTCCGCGAAGCGGCAACAACGAAAGTACTCGCTTCGGGTTGGTTCTTCCTTTAGATAATCCGTTTTCCGCTCTGGCCACGGGTTTCTGCACCTCCTGCCTGCAGCTTACCTATTCTCCTTGGCCCTGCGCATTCCTTCAAGAAAAGAGCCTCGGAGCAAGCAAACCATGGCAGAGCTGGGCATAGAAAAATGACGCCTCAATTCGAGGCGCCACCGCGGAGCATGCCGGAAAACGCCGTTCTACGGCGAAGCGGACCTGGCCGCGACCACTTCCTGC
>CAYZHL010000310.1:0-2901 GCA_964478095.1 uncultured Clostridia bacterium
CTCACGCAGAGCCTCGGCCCAACGTGAGGTGGAGTCGGCCATCATCGCCACACTGTAGCCCATGTCGCGGAAGTACTCGGCAATGGTGATGCCCGTGTACACCGATGATTCGCGCGCCGCCACCGGCATGTCGGACGTGTTTGCGATCAGCACCGTCCTCTTCATTAGCGGTTCCCCGCTCTTCGGGTCAAGCAGCTCAGGGAATTCCATGAGCACGTCGGTCATCTCATTGCCGCGTTCGCCGCAGCCAACGTAGACCACGATGTCGGCATCGGCCCATTTGGCCAACTGGTGCTGCACAACAGTCTTGCCCGAGCCGAAAGGCCCTGGAATGCAGGCCGTGCCGCCCTTGGCCACCGGAAAGAACGTATCAAGCACTCGCTGCCCGGTCACCATCGGCTGCCCAGGCGTGAGTTTCTGCCCGATGGGGCGACCACGCCTTACTGGCCATTTCTGCATCATCGTTATCTCACGGACGCCCTCATCAGTGGCGATCCGCGCAATGACGTCGGTGACCTTGGCAGCGCCTTGGTGGATCCACTCAAGCTTCCCGGCAACGCCTGGAGGCGCCATCACACGATGCTCCACAACCGGGCTTTCCTGAACTGTGCCGAGGATATCCCCTGTGCTCACCGGTTGCCCCACCGTCGCCCGCGGCACGAACTCCCATTCGCGGTCGCGGTCCAGCCCGGGGGCTTCAACCCCGCGCGCAATTCGATCTCCCGAGGCCTCGCGGATGCGGTCCAGCGGCCGCTGTATGCCGTCGTATATGGAACCTATCAGGCCGGGGCCGAGCTCAACCGAGAGGGGTTCTCCAGTTGTGTACACCGGTTCGCCGGGCCCAAGCCCGGCAGTCTCCTCATAGACCTGAATCGAAGCGCGATCCGACCTCATCTCAATGATCTCGCCTATCAGGCGCTTTTCGGAAACGCGCACGACGTCGTACATCTTAGCCCCAGTCATCCCCTCGGCGACGACCAGAGGCCCTGAAACCTTGATTATCGTTCCCGTTTTCGTCCCGGAGTTCATATCAGGCATTCCCCTCTTTCCCGAACAAGATGTCGGCGCCGAGCGCTTTCTCCACGGTCCGCCTTATCTTCTCCATCGCCGCTCCCCGGTGGCCCGATATGTCGGGAATGGTCAGAACCACCGGCAGCGGTTTCCGGCTGTATTCAGTCATCGTGTCAATGATCTCGCCTGCATAGCCCTCGGTGATGTATATCACAGCGTAATCCCCACGGGCAGCCGCGCGCAACGCCGCATCGGCCTCTTCGCCGCTCCTGACGGGAAAGACCGATACGCCCAGAGCCCGAAAGCCCAGGATCGAGTCTTCGTCGCCGATAACCGCAATCTTATGCATACACACCACACAGCCTCTCGCGGATGACCTCCGCAGGCAGCCTGTTCGTCTTGCCTACGAAAATGCGCCGCAACATATCGGCCTCGCCCTCGCGCGCCATCAGGTATGCCAGAACGGGCTCGTAGCCCATGTCGACCATACCGCCTACTGCCGCCTCGCGAGCCAGCCCTGCCTGGACCACGCGCTCGAATGCAGTAAGCGACCCACGGTCGCGCCAGGCTGCGAGTGCCTCCTCCACCAACCTGTCATAGCGGGTCCGCTTGAAAAAGGACCAGAACGCGTCGTCCGGCTCGCTGTATACGGCCAGCAATTCCTGTGTATCCAGACTGCCTCGAGGAAGCAGCGCGTCGCGTGCAAAACCGGCCGATTTGCCTATTAGGCGCAGTCTCATGCATATCAAGATGTTGGTCAGATCGGCCATGGCCTGAACTAGGCCCATGAGGAAATCGGCGCGTCGCGACCGGGCAACGTGATAGAAGTATTCAAATGACTCCCTGTCAAGCACCATATCCACGTACTGCGGGTCGCGTCCGTTCGCCTCGTATGCCGACACAGCCCGTCGGGCAGCCTCGGCGACTGCGCCCTCCAGATCGTCGGCGCTTTGCCGGGCGGACAATCGCTCACGCTCGGGCTCCTGCGCCTCGTCTAGGTCGTATTCAGCATGATCATCTTCGCCGCCGAAAACCAGCGCGTCGGCAATAGCCGCCAGCCGGGAAGGATCCAGCCTGCCAAGGCGCGTGATTCCACCGTCCTCCTCCACGACGACTCCACGGTCGCGCCGGGCCAACCTGGCCTTGAGGTGCGCTTTCATGTTGTGAAAGTCATGACGTGCGCGAAACACGCCTGTGAGGACAGGATCGGGCGAGATATCCTCGATGAGCGAATGCACGCGCGTGAGCTCGCCGTCGATTATCTCCTCGTACTGCGTCGGCCCCAGGTCTCGCGCGAGAGAGTACTCGGTCTCGCTCAGAATACGCCCAAGTTCCTCGGGGCCCTCGGCATCGATCATTCTGCTGAATCGGGCCTGGTCTATCATGCGGTTCTCGAGCGCCCGGACTCGGCCGACGACGTACGCGAACCTTCCATCGAAGCCCACGGCGCTTACCTCCCAAGCAGTGCTTCCGCCACCAGCGGGGCCAGTTCATCTTGGCTCGCGGCGAGTATCGCATCGAGCGAGCAGTCGATTTCCAGGCCGCTCGCCCGGAGTATGAATCCGCCGGTCAGCTGAAGCGTGTCGCCGGTCAGCCTGAGCTTCGAACCGCGTCCTCTCGATGCCAGCTCGGACTGGACCGCCGCTACAAATGCGGCGTTGATGCGGTTTCGATCGGGCTCAGCCACGACTACGTCGACGTGGCCGTCCGGCGCAGCGTCTAGCATCATCTTTTTCATGAGCGCCAGGTAGTCCTGGTCCGGAAGCGCCTGTATCCTGACGGGTATCTCGGACATGAGCGTGTCGACCATTTCCCCCTTGGCGCGGAGGACAGCGTTGCGCACATCGAGAGAGCGCGAGATCTGCGCCCGCCTCTCCTCCTCAGCCGCCG
>CAYZHL010000311.1:0-2868 GCA_964478095.1 uncultured Clostridia bacterium
GCCGCGACCTCCTTTACTAGACTGGAACTGAGGAACGAATACTCCATGGAGGCCATTATGTACATGGTCTCAATGGTCGGGTCCAGTTTTCTGTTCATGAGAGCCATGGTCATCTCGAACTCGAAGTCCGATACTACCCTGAGTCCTCTGATGACTACATGGGCGCCGCGCTTCCTGACATAGTCGACTAGCAACCCTTCAAAATGGTCGATCTCCACATTAGGCAGATGAGCGCACGCAGACCTCAGCATCTCCAGTCTTTCCTCAGTGGAGAACATATGCCGCTTGCCGCGGTTGACTAGTATGGCCACGATTACCGTGTCGAAGATGGACGAGGCCCTCGTGATGATGTCTACGTGACCGCAAGTAATGGGATCAAAAGTGCCGGGGCATATGGCGACAGCCAATCTCATCCCTCCACCGCAACGTGGTAGAAACTGATCCTGCTATCTCCGTACCGTTCCTGCCTAATCCGCTCCAGATCGCCGAGGCGGATCGGCCAATCGGTGCGTAGAGTATGTTCTACGACCAGCAGCCCATCTCCTGCGAGCAGTCGAGGAGTATCGATCCGCGACATGAGCAGTTCGGCTATTTCCAATGCGTATGGAGGATCCGCGAAAACCAGATCGTATGGCGCGTGCTCCAACACAGCTCCGCGCGCCTTCCCAACTGCTGCAATCGCATCCCCGCACACGACGGCAGCCTGCTGCTGCATGTCCAGGGTTTTCAGGTTGTCCGTGATCACGCGGCACGCGCCGCGGTCACGTTCGACGAAGATGCACAGCGCAGCCCCTCTCGACAGTGCCTCTATTCCCAAGCTCCCACTGCCGGCAAACAGATCCAACACCTTCGAGGCATTGACCCGTTCCCCTATTATGGCGAAGAGCGATTCTCGCACACGGTCGGAAGTGGGTCTTGTTAACCTGCCCTTTGGGGAGGCTATCGGGCGCCCGCGCGCCCGCCCGGCTATCACTCGCATGTCAGCCCTGCATGGGCTCAACCCAGGCCACCGCAATTGTGCCCGGGCCAGCGTGCGTGCCGACTATGGGGCCGCACTCAGTCAGCCATGTGCGCCGACAGTTGAACTCGCTCTGAACGTCCGCAAGCCATCGCTTCCCGCGCAACTCATCGTCGGCGTGCAACACTATGACATCGATGGGCGAACCCGGACGGATTCGGCTGTGCATCAGCTCCAAGATGCGCGGGAACACCCGGTTCGACCCGCGCACCCGCTCGACTCCGGCTATCTCGCCTTCTTCAATGGACATTATGGGCTTAATGGAGAGCAACCCCCCGATGAACGCGGTTGCCCGCCCTATGCGCCCGTTCTTCTGCAAGTATTCCAGTGTATCCAGCGTCCAGTAAAGCCCGAAGTTGCTCATGACGTGCCGTATGGTTGTTCGCACATCATCCACACCCTTGCCCTGCCGTATCGCCTCCGCGGCCGCCAGCGTCATGAGGCCGGTCACGAGCGAGACGGCCTGACCGTCGATGACCTCGATCAGATCGGGCTCCACGGTCTCTGCGGCTATCCGCGCGCTCTGCACAGTGCCGCTCATCTTGGACGATATGTGAACCGAGAATATGAAATCGTGCGACTTGAGCAGGTGCTCATACACAGCAGCGAAATCGGCCGGCGAAGGCTGGCTGGTCCTGGGCATGACATGTGAATTCTTCAGCTTGTGAAAGAACTCCGAGCTACTAATCTCAACGGTGTCGATGAAGCTTTCATCGCCAAAGTGCACAGTAAGGGGCACGACTGTAATGCCGTTCTCCTGGTATATCTCGCGGGTAAGGTCGGAACTGCTGTCGGTAACGAGCGCAATTCGCGTCATGTTCTATCCTCCTCACTCAACCGAGATCAGGTAGTAATAGAGCGGCTGCCCCCCGTACTGAACCTCGAACTCCACGTCGGGATATTGATTCCTCAGGCTGGATGCCAGAGCCTCTGCGTCCTCTCCATCTACGCCCGCGCCGTACAGAATCGTGGCTATCTCATCCTCAGCCGAATGCATCTGAGAAAAGAGCGAGCCTGCAACCTCGGAAATGTCCTTCCCTACTGCCTTGAGGTCCCCGTCGAACAGCCCTATGATGTCGTGCTCCCTGATGGTCAGCCCGTTGGCGGCCGAGTCGCGCACTGCGTACGTGATCTCGCCGGTCTTCACCTTGCTCATAGCTTCGGACATCTTTTCGACGTTCTCCCCAACAGAAGCAGATGGGGACATGGCCAGAAGAGCGGCCAGACCCTGCGGAACCGTCTTGGTGGGAACCACGTGTACCTTGGTTTTGGCGAGGTCGGGAACCTCCGACGCCTTTCGGGCAGTCAACACCACATTGCCGTTGTTCGGCAGCACTATGACTTCCCTGGCGCGCACGGCCTTCACAGCGTCGGCAATATCCTGAATGCTCGGATTCATCGTCTGGCCGCCGGTCACTACGATGTCGGCGCCCAGGCTTACAAGGATCCTCTCCACTCCATCACCAGCAGCCACTGCAATGACACCGACATCCCGGACAGCAGATGGGGCCGGCGCCTGGCTCGCCGCCTGAGGTCTTGGAAGATCTCCCATCGACTCGAACTCCTCGTGCTGGTCTTCCATGTTGTCGATGTCGATCTCGTGAAGCGAACCGTAGGTGAGGCAAGTCTCAAGCACCCGCCCGGGCGAATTGGTGTGAACATGTACCTTGACTGTGTGTTCGTTTCCCACGACCAGCATTGAATCGCCTTCCGCGGCCGAAAGGATCGAGTTCTTTACCGCATCGGCGCTCAGGCGCTCGCCCCTGATGATGAACTCCGTACAGTACCTGAACTTGATCTCTTCCTGCACCTGCCTGGGCCCCATAGGAGCGACGACAGGGGCCTGCGCC
>CAYZHL010000312.1:0-2852 GCA_964478095.1 uncultured Clostridia bacterium
GCTTTCCTGCCTTTGATGATCCCGGCGAGCCTAGAGTGCGAGGAGGTCAGATAATTGTACGCAATCGTTGAAACCGGCGGGAAGCAGTATCGCGTATCGCCGGGCCAGGTCGTCCGAGTTGAGAGACTCAACACCGCTCTCGGAGGCACAGTCGAGTTTGACAAGGTGCTCATGGTGGTTGGCGACGACAGCGTCCAGGTAGGGAAGCCCCTGGTGGATGGGGCGAAAGTCACGGGAGCGGTCGTGGCGCATGACAAGGCCAAGAAGATCTACGTCTTCAAGTACAAGGCGAAGAAACGTATACGCAAAAAGACCGGCCACAGGCAGCCGTTTACGTCTGTCAGAATCGACTCGATCGTTACCGCCTGAAGATACGTCTGCCATGATGACTGTCATAGTTCAACGCTCCGGCGGCCATGTTGTGCGGTTTACGGTGCGGGGTCATGCGGGTTGGGCGGAATATGGGCACGACATAGTGTGTTCGGCAGTATCCGCTCTTACCACTGCCGCGGCCAACGGGCTTGTGCAGCAGGCCGGCATGTCCAGGGCAGTCAGGCAGCGACACGGTGAACTTGATTGTGTGGTACTGGGGTTTCCGTCCGATTCAGAGTGGAACAGGGCGGATGCGATTCTCGAAACGATGCTCGCAGGGATTCGCTCGATAGCGCGGGAATACCCAGGCACTATCTTGGTTGTGGAAAAGAACAGGCCCGAAAGTGGCCGCGATTTGCAGGCTAGGGGGTGTAAAGAATGATCAGAATGAATCTGCAGCTGTTTGCGCACAAGAAGGGAATGGGAAGCTCCAGGAACGGACGGGATTCCCAGGCGCAGAGGCTAGGAATAAAGAAGTTCGGCGGGCAGCGCGTGACGGCCGGCAGCATTATCGTGAGGCAGCACGGCACGAAGGTGCACGCTGGGGTCAATGTAGGCATGGGCAAGGACTACACTCTGTTTGCGACCGCTGACGGGCTGGTTCAGTTCGACCGGTTCGGCAAGACCGGAAAAAGGGTCTCAATCGTGCCGGATCCGGAAACAGCGTCCGGTTTGGAGGTTGCTCCGGCCGCCGAAACGATGTAGTGAGCAACGAGGATCTGTCGGGGCCCGCATCAGCTTTGCTTGGTGTGGGTTCCTTCGTTTCTGCGACAATCCTCCTGAAGGGGTGGGGCTAATGAGCAGGGTTTCTGGATGGGTCAAGGCCCTCATCGTCGTCCTGATCGTTACGGCCTTGGCATGGAACACTCTGGCGGCTGTCGTCACGGAGCATCTGTGGTACGCCGACCTTGGTTACCTGGGCGTCTTCTGGAAACGCGCAGAGGCGCGCCTCATTGTGTGTGTTGCGGCATTTGCCGTAACATTTGCCTTCGTGGCGATCAACCTTCTTGCCACCAAGGCCTCGTCTAGGCTGATGTCGACTAGGAAGGCCATGGCAATTGCCACGGTAGCGGGGCTTGCGGCCGCAGTGGCATCCTACGGCTCGTGGATGGAGTTCCAGCAGTTCATTCATGCCACGTCTTTCGGGAAACCGGACCCGATCTTCAGCCGCGATATCAGCTTCTACATGTTCAGATTGCCGATAATCCGCCAGGTTTACGCGGGCGCCAAGTGGGTAGTGGGGCTCACAGCCGTGTCTGTCATCCTGATC
Source organism: uncultured Clostridia bacterium (assembly GCA_964478095.1). GTDB lineage: Bacteria > Bacillota > DTU025 > DTU025 > DTU025 > UBA5389. Next base: position 1,643 of record CAYZHL010000312.1, read on the forward strand.
TACCTTGTGTCAGGGGCGTTGATCAGGTTTGGACGCGAGGAAGCTGATCCGCTGGATCCGAGCCGCCCGTCTTTTGGGCGTCGAAGGCGCGGCAGGATAGTACTGGAGCCCATCGACGCCAGGGCCAAGCTGCACGTATGCGTGCTGTTCGGCATAGGCCTATGCGTTATCGCGCTGGGATTTGCGCTCTCCATGTGGGGGCTTGTCTACTCAACCAGGGGCGTAGTTGCCGGCGCCAGCTACGCAGATGTACATGGCACTCTTCCCGGACTTCGTCTGCTAGTCTGGTTGATGCTTGCGTCTGCCGTGTTCATCGTGGGCACAGGACTCAGGGCGGCCAGCACGCGCACGTGGGTCGTGGTATGTATCACCTTCATTGTGCTCCTCGGAGTGTCTTTTTTTGCAATCGACGTCTACCCCGGCATTGTTCAGAAGTTGTATGTCACGCCCAATGAGCTGGTTGCGGAGCGCGAGTACATAGGTTACAACATCGACTTCACCAGGAGCGCCTTCGGGCTGGACCGGGTGGAGGAGAGAGAATATGCGGTCACTGAAAGCGTCACCGCGGCCAAGCTCAAGGGGGCTGAAGACACCCTGGCCAACGTGAGGCTGTGGGACTGGGAACCCCTGCTTGCCACTTTTGAGCAGCTCCAGGAGATGCGGCTGTACTACCGTTTCGCGGACATCGACATCGGCAGGTACACTATCGGCGGCAAGACGCCGCAGGTCATGCTGTCGGCCAGAGAAATGGATGTGAGTCGCCTGCCGTCGCAGGCTCAAACCTGGGTCAACACGCGGCTTAAGTACACGCACGGCTACGGCGCATGTGCAAGCCCTGTGAATGAGATCGGCTCGGACGGGCTTCCCGTGTTTCTCGTGGGCGATATTCCGCCGCGATATCCTGCCGACATGCAGCTCGACCGGCCGCAGATATACTTCGGCGAGCTAACCGGCGATTGGGTGATAGTGAACACCAAAGCTGAAGAGTTCGACTACCCTGTGGGCGACTCCAATGAGTACTCAAGGTACGATGCGGATTCCGGCATACGCATGGGGTATCTCTTCCGGAGACTGCTGTTTGCGACAAGGTTCAATGATTCTAGGATAATCTTCTCGCGTGATATCACGCCCGACAGTCGAATGCTCTTTGCCCGCGACATTCGCGAACGTGTACGCAGGATCGCTCCGTTTTTGCAGTATGACGGAGATC
>CAYZHL010000313.1:0-2849 GCA_964478095.1 uncultured Clostridia bacterium
GCTGTGGCCCTGTCGGGACCACACGCCTGAATGCGGGGGATCTGCGACCCTGAAAGCCATAATCCTTACACGCACCCCGTCGCTGATGGCTCCTTGCTACGGCGACGAATCCTGTGCTAAGCTTCACTTATGGACGGTGAGACAGATTGATCCTTCACGCAGCCTGGCTTCCTTTCGCTGACGCAGCCGTGTGGGTAGTGCCCGCGGCAAGTGCATTCGCAGAGAATGAAGCCGCGCCGGCGCCCGGAGGGCGCCTTTTCATATGGGGCGAATCGCCCGAGCGTTTGGGCCTGAAGTTGCGCGGTCGCAAGGGCCCTTTCCCCGGGCATCCATTCCAAGCTTCTGCCACTGAGCTGATGCAAGCATTTGCTCTCCTTGTGGACGCTGCCGGCTGTCGCCAGAATAGCAATCGAGGCACAGTAGGGTCGGCAGCCGGGCCCGATGCGGTGCGCGCCAGCGCAAGGCTGGTACAGAAGCCGAAGAAGAGCCATGCCCTCATGGTACTCCCTACCGAGGAGGGGTATCCCATTCCATCCGCCGCTCTGCTTAGGCAAGCTCATCGAGTTCTGCCGGCCGGGCGCCTCGAACGACGGACAGCGAACGGCGAATCGGACGGCCCGCGCAGTGCGGACTTCGTCCAGGTCACCGGAGTAAGCATCCCGGCACTGGACGTCATGCGTCTGCTTACCGTGTTGCCGCAGTCGTGCCGCGACGATGGAGGCGACGACCCTTCCGGACATTACGAGGCATTCGGCAGACTAGGGATCGCAGCCACTCTCGGCAGCGACCTTCTGTACTGGGCGCAGGCTTCTAAACTAGCGCTCGAACTCATGGCCAGGCAGAAATTCGTGCCTGACATCTGCGCGTCTCCAGATGATTCGCAGGCTAGAGCCGTATGGCGTCCGCTGTGGCAATCCGCTCAAGACGTGTCGCGTTTCCGTGCTCTCGCCGACGCCATGCCCTTGTTGTGCAGGGTTGTGTGGCCGCCGGAGGAGCCTGAATCAGCCCAGATCGTGCCTTCGGACGTGATCTTGCGCAGTTTCATGGATACTTCAACCGACGAGACTGTCAGGGGAATGCTTGCCATGGAGCGCAACATCCGGTGGGCCGATTCCATTGCCAGGCGGGAATTTGACGACGCCGAGCGCCGATTGCTGGAGATGGCCATGCTCAGCAACAAGCGACCGGCCTGCGCCTGGATATGCAGCCTCAACAAGGAGAAGCCCGAGATCCGGCTAGAGCCGGTCCGCCTCGACTCAGTCCGCCGAGGCATCAGCGACTGGATGGCCGCGGCGAGCCTGCGTCAGGCGCCTGCCTCCAGCGCTCCCTCGGCTTCCGCTGCAAGCGGTTTCCGAACCTGTTTTCGTCTGGAGTCGCCGGACGTCGGGACCGACTCGGCAGATCGTGAATGCTCGATCGACTCCTGCGCCGACGTCTGGACTCTCCATTACTACCTCCAAGCCGCCGACGATCCCAGCGTACTGGTGCCCGCAGCCCGGGTATGGGAAGAAAGCGGGGGCATGCTCCGCTTCCTGGGCAGGCGGTTCGAGAACCCTCACGAGCGTCTGCTGGCAGACCTCGGTCAAGCCGCGCGTTACTTCCCCGCAATAGAGACAAGCCTCGACACAGCAACACCCGAATCCTGCAAGCTCAGCACGGCCGAGGCCTACTCGTTCCTGCGGGAGGTATCTCCGCAGCTTGAGCAGCTCGGCCTGGGAGTGCTTGCCCCGCCCTGGTGGGAACGAGTCTCGGGCGGCGCCGCCAGGCTCGGAGTACGCCTTGAGGTACGGTCCAGACCCGTGCAGGGCACCGGCCCGGGTCAGGCCAACGTCGCGCCCCGCTTCTCCCTGGATAGCCTGGTGGATTACGACTGGCAGGCGGCCTTGGGCGATGAGGTCATGAGCAAAGACGAATTCCGTCGGCTCGCTGACCTCAAGGTCCCGCTGGTGAGGGTGAGAGGCGAGTGGGTCGAGATCAGCCCCGAGGAAGTCGAGTCAGCCATCGCCTTCTGGGAACAGCGCGCCCGGCGCCGGGGCCTTACCGTGCGCGATGTGTTGACCATGTCGCTCGCCGGGGCCGATGCCGAGGCAGTCGCCGTGGGCCCAAAGACTGATCGACGCGCCGGCGAAGCGTGCCTTCCGGTTATGGGCATCGAAATGGATGGAGCTTTGGCCGATCTCACCTCTCGCCTCGCTGCCGGAGAGCGAGTAGAGGAGTTGCCCGAGCCTCGCACCTTCAGCGGCGCCCTCAGGCCATATCAGATCCGCGGCCTATCGTGGCTGGCTTTTCTCGAACGGTGGGGCCTCGGGGCCTGCCTTGCCGACGACATGGGGCTCGGCAAGACAATCCAGCTTATCGCGCTTCTACTTCGCGCCAAGGAGGAAGGGGCGCTCCGCGCACCCACCCTGCTCGTCTGTCCGACCTCAGTTGTAGGCAACTGGCAGCGCGAGCTGGCAAGATTCGGCCCGTCACTCGAGGTAATGGTGCATCACGGCCCAAACAGGCTGGCGGCAAACGGCTTCGCGCAGGCCGCTGCTGCCTGCGACGTGGTGTTGACTACCTATGCCCTCCTGCCGCGCGACGAGCCGACGTTGAGCCAGATCAGATGGAACGCAGTCGTGCTCGACGAGGCGCAGAACATAAAGAACCCCGAGGCCAAGCAGAGCAAAAGCGCTCGCAGCCTAAGCGCCGAATTCCGCGTGGCCCTCACCGGCACGCCCGTGGAGAACCGCCTGTCGGAGCTGTGGTCGATCATGGATTTCCTGAACCCCGGCTACCTGGGATCGTTCGCAGATTTCCGGCAGTCCCCCATGCCGACGCTGTCGGCGCCACGCAGGATGAAAATGAGG
>CAYZHL010000314.1:0-2821 GCA_964478095.1 uncultured Clostridia bacterium
TTCGCATCCACCATGCCCGTCCAGCGCCTGTTGCAGCCGCGCGACTACATTAACGCGATGGAGCTGGGCGTAGCAATGATACTGCTGATCGTAGGAATAATCGTTCGGCCCCTGCCCATAGTCGCGCCGGCAGTAGTGTCGTCGCCTGCCGGGGCCCCTTCCATGTTCCCGTTCCTGTTTATCACCATAGCATGCGGCGCGATATCCGGCTTTCACAGCCTGGTGTCGAGCGGCACCAGCTCCAAGCAGATCGACAAAGAGCCCAGTGCGCTCGCGGTGGGATATGGAGGAATGCTGCTTGAGGCCGCCCTGGCCACGCTGGTGATCATCGCGGTCACTACTGGGGTGTCGAAAGAGGCGTGGCTTACGACGTATGCAAACTACGCCAAAGTGCCGACACTTCCCACATTCGCCGAAGGAGGGGCGAGGATAGTCGAGACGTTGGGCATTTCCAGGGCGATGGCGCTCAACATCCTGGCAGTCTTCATGGTCAGCTTCGCAAGCACCACGATTGACACGGCCACCCGTCTTCAGCGTTACGTGATATCCGAGTTCGGCGACAGCATCGGGCAGAAGTGGCTCGACAACAAGTACATTGCCGCAGGGATCGCGGTTGTCAGCGCCTATTTGATGGCCTTCCGCGGCAGCGCCAACGTGATATGGCCCCTATTCGGCGCCACCAACCAGTTGATCGCAGGGCTAGCGCTGCTCACGGTCACGGTGTACTTGGCTGAGAACAACAAACCCACTGTGTACACAATGATCCCCATGATATTCATGGTATTCATGACCACCTGGGGCATGGTCGGCAACTTCCGCAACTACTTAGCCGCGGGCAACACCCTTCTGGCTGTGATAGACGGGATCATCATTGTGCTTGAGCTGTGGATGATCGTAGAAGCCGTTAACGTGCTTGGAAGAGTGAGGCAGGGACGGCTCGGCCGCCCCAACGTGAAAGCCTGATCTGCATTCCCTGGTGAACAGATTGTCGAAAGCGGCGGCCTCTGACGCAGTCGGAGCCGCCGCTCCTTCGATCTTGCTCGCAGCCTCAGTGCGCCCTCCTGCCGCGATCCAGCCTGCTTCGCACCGCGCCCGCAGCAAACGAGAGCTCTTCGCTTCTGAGCGCAGCAGCCACGCCGAAGTACGCCGCTGAGCCCAAGCCCACGGAGGCAGCCAGCCTCAGAGCTTGAGCGATTGTGCCTGATTGCGGAAGCCGCGCGGCGAACCATGGGTCAAATGCCGACACTGCTGCCCACATAACGGCCGCGGCTACTGCTGACTTGGCAAGCGATGCGGCCAGGCTGTACCCTCCGTCCCCCGAAGGTCCGGTTTCCCCGGGGGTCTGCCCTAGGGCAGCGCGGGCGGCAGAGCCGGTAGGCCCGCTCTGTCGCTGAGATGCGGTCGCCCTGCGCCTCAAGATGGCCTGCAAGATTATGAACGAAGCTATGGGTTGGCAGGATGCAGCGAGCGAGAGCCCGGCATGCTGCATACTGCCTACAAGCGCCAGGCTGAGCCCGACGTTGACTCCCACGGCGCCCACGTTCACGAACACCGGAGTGAGCGTGTCGTGTGTGGCGTAGAAGGCCTTCGACGTAAGGTCCGCAAGGCCCGTGAATGGTATCCCGATGGCCGCGTACACCAGCGCGACGCTAGTAGCGGACGTGGCCTCCGCCGTGAAAACACCACGCTCAAAGGCCAGCCGCACCACGGGCGCGGCCAGAATCATCAGTCCTGCCGCCATCGGCAGGAGCGCGAAGAAGACTATTCCAACCGAACGTCTGAAGGTTCTTGAGAATTCGGACTTGTCCTCAGAGAACAGGCGGGCAAGCGTCGGGTAGAGCACAGTTATCAAAGCAGTCCCAAACACGCCCACCGGCAACGCCGCCAGTCGCTGCGAGTAGTTGAGGTAGGTGATCGATCCCTCAGGCAGGCGCGACGCCAAAGCCCGAATCACGAGGCTGCCTGCCTGCGACGCTGCTGTGCCCACTATGATAGGTCCAATCAGTCGCCCTACTTGCCTGAGCCCTCTGTCGTTCCAGTCAAGCGTGAACCGGTGCCTGTAGCCGCATGCGCGGAGCGCCGGCCACTGCACGGCCAGCATGCTGAAAGCGCCCAGTACAGTGCCGACTGCCACCGCCTGGATGCCGTATCGTGGGCCGAATACCATGATCGCAATGATGATGATGATGTTCTGCACCATTCCGGTCATGGCCGGCGCGGCAAACCTGCCCACTGCATGCAGCACGCCTGTTATACAGTGTGCCATCACTGTCAGAACAGCAATCGGAAACAGTATCGTGGTAAGCTCGACAGTGAGTGCAAATGCCTCTCCGGAGAACCCGGGCGCAACAAGCCGCACTACCGGGCGCGCGAAAACCATGCCGGCGACCATGAGCGCGCTCGAGATGATGAAGCACGCGTTGATGATCGCGCTCACCGAAGCGAAGGCCGCGTCCCGGCCGCGCCGCCGCTCAAGGTCGGCGAAGACCGGTACCAACGTGGTGGTAACGGCGGGCCCCACTCCCATCAGCATCAACGTAGGGACAATCATAGCCACCAAGTACGCGTCCGTCGTGTAGCTGGCCCCGAACTGGGCGGCGAAAGACGTCTCGCGCAAAAAGCCCAGGATCTTGCTGGCAGCAGCACCTACAGCGACTATGCCTGCGAATCTGGCGAGGTTGCCATTTGACCTATCTGCCAAAGCCTGCACTTCCCCATTCCACACCGGGCCGAATCAAGTGCCGTCACCCGGCTGTCGCCCGGCAAGCATCAGTCTACCACAGCCAGGCGGCAACTTCGACTAGAAGCTCTGCACAAGCTC
>CAYZHL010000315.1:0-429 GCA_964478095.1 uncultured Clostridia bacterium
ATCTCGACGTCTTTCGGACTCGCTCGATCTGGTTGCGAAGTATGCCGGCGCGCGATGCGAGGTGCAGGGAAAACGCACAGGCCGGTGATTGTGTCGCGTCTTTGTGGTATTATTGAGTTGACTGCTCAAGCACGATAATACTGTGATAGGACGGAGATTTGGAGAAAGTCCTACTCGGACGGAGCCCAGGCCGGTTGGCCCGCCCGAGGTAGGGCTCTTCTGTTTAGACGGGAGGTGCATGAATTGGCGGAGTACCTGCTGGCGCTTGACCAGGGGACTACGAGTTCCCGAGCGATCCTCTTCGACCGGGACGGCGGAAGCGTCCAGATGGCCAACAGGGAGTTCACCCAGCTGTACCCGCGGCCGGGCTGGTAGAGCATGATCCCATGGAAATCTGGAGCACTCAGCTGGCGACCGCTCACGAAGCCA
>CAYZHL010000315.1:439-2815 GCA_964478095.1 uncultured Clostridia bacterium
GGGAGCTGGCGGCCATCGGTATCGCCAATCAGCGCGAGACCACAGTCCTTTGGGACAAGGCCACGGGCCGGCCCGTGGCAAACGCCATCGTGTGGCAGTGCAGGCGGACTGCCGGATGCTGCGATCGACTGAGGGCAGCGGGTGAGGCCGCGGCGATTGCCGAAAAGACAGGTTTGGTGGTCGATGCGTACTTCTCAGGCACCAAAATCCAGTGGCTTCTAGACAACACGCCAGGCCTCAGGGCCCGTGCGGAGCGGGGCGACGTGCTCTTCGGCACTGTTGACACTTGGCTCATCTGGAACCTGACCGGCGGGCGTGTGCATGCCACCGACTACTCCAACGCTTCCCGTACCATGCTGTTCAACATCCACACGCTCGACTGGGACGACGACATCCTGGCGCTGCTTGACATTCCCAGGGCGATGCTGCCGTCGGTCGTGCCCTCAAGCGGCGTGATCGGGCGTACGGATCCTCGCCTGTTCGGAGCGGAACTGCCTATCGCGGGCCTCGCGGGCGACCAGCAGGCAGCCCTGTTCGGGCAGGCATGCTTCGATCCCGGCACGGCCAAGAACACCTACGGCACCGGATGCTTCATGCTGATGAACACAGGGGAGCATGCGGTGAGATCCAAGCACAACCTGCTCACCACGATTGCGTGGGGCCTCAGGGACAAGGTCGAGTACGCCTTGGAAGGCAGTGTGTTCATCGGAGGAGCGGCTATTCAGTGGCTCCGCGACGGCCTCAGGATCATCGATTCGGCGGCCGAGTCAGAGGTATACGCAAGGCGCGTGCCGGACACTGGAGGAGTCTACATCGTTCCGGCCTTCGTGGGGTTGGGCGCGCCTTACTGGGACGCCTACGCCCGCGGCGCCGTTTTCGGGATGACCCGCGGAACCGGGCGCGAGCACATCGTCAGGGCGGCGCTGGAGTCTATCTGCTACCAAACGCGTGACGTCATTCAGGCGATGACCGCCGATTCCGGCATAGTCCTCACCGAACTCAAGGTAGACGGGGGAGCGGTGCGCAACAACTTCCTGATGCAGTTTCAATCAGACATACTCGGCGTGCCTGTTAGGCGCCCGCAGGTGACGGAGACTACGGCCCTTGGCGCCGCCTACCTGGCCGGGCTGGGAGTTGGGCTTTGGGGCGGCAAGGACGAGATCGCCGCCAAGTGGCGGCAGGAGACGGAGTTCACTCCGTCCATGTGCGATAGCGACCGGGATCGACTGTGCCGAGGGTGGGCCAGGGCGGTTGAGAGATCGTTGGGATGGGAGACCGATAACCGGCCGTGCGAGTCCCATGAAGAGGCAGAGCAGTAAGGGGGTAGCGCTTCAGTGCAAGTAAGGCGTCTTGCGGCAGATGTAGTAGTCATAGGAGCAGGGGTAGTGGGCACAGGTATAGCCCGCGAGCTATCCAGGTACGACGTACGCGTTGTGCTGGTTGAGAAGCGGGCGGATGTGGCATTCGGCACTACCAAAGCCAACACTGCGCTGGTGCATGCGGGGTATGACGCTGATCCGGGCACGTTGAAGGCGCGGCTGAACGTGAGGGGCAACGCGCTCTATCCGAAGGTCTGCGCCGAACTGGGCGTGTCGTACAAGAACACGGGTTCGCTGGTGGTGGCACTTGCTGAAGAACAGACCGTCCACCTGCACGAGCTCCGGGCGCGGGGCGAAACAAACGGAGTGCCTGGGCTGGAAGTGATCCCGCGGGAGCGCGTGCTCGCGATTGAGCCCGGCGTGAACCCGAATGTCGTCGCCGCACTGTGGGCGCCCACGGGGGGAATAACCAGCCCGTGGGAGCTTGCGATAGCATATGCGGAGAACGCTGTGGCTAACGGCGTCGAGCTGCTGCTTTCGTCCCCGGTGATTGGGATAGACATGCGCGGCGGTCGCGCAGTGTCGGTGCGGTGCCCGGGGGTAGTCATATACACCCAGTTCGTAGTGAACGCGGCGGGCATATGGGCCGACGATATCGAGCGGATGATCAACCGCGACGATTTCGAGATCACGCCGCGGCGGGGCGAGTACTACCTGTTCGACAGGCGTGTCGGGCATCTGGTATCAAGGCCGCTCTTCCCGGTGCCTTCCCAGGCTACCAAGGGAATCGTAGTCGCGCCGACTGTAGATGGTAATTTGATAGCCGGCCCCAACGCGCTCCTTGTGGGGGACAAGGGCGATCTGGCAACTACAGCTGCCGGTCTGGCCGAAGTGATAGACGGCGCAAGGAAGTTGGTTCCGGGCTTGCCGGTGCGCGAGTCCATCACAAACTTTGCAGGGCTGCGCGCCGTGGCCGTGCCTGTCGGCGACTTCGTAATCGGCGCGTCGCCGGGAGTGCCCAATTTCGTAAATGCCGCCGGCATACAATCGCCGGGGC
>CAYZHL010000316.1:0-2809 GCA_964478095.1 uncultured Clostridia bacterium
CGATCGATATCAGTTTGCGGCGATACACTTCCTTCAAGTCCAATGCTATCCCTCCCATGACCTACAGGAAATCTACAAGACCAGGCCCCCATCGACCTGCAGAACCGCGCCATTGACGAAGTCGGACTCCTCAGATGCCAGATACAGATAGGCGTAGGCGATGTCCTTGGGCTCGCCCAGCCTGCCCAGGGGCGTCTTCTCCTTTATCGTTGTCAACACTTTCTCGGGCACCGTCGACATCATCTCAGTCATGGTAAATCCCGGAGCGACCGCGTTCACGTTGATGCCCTTACGCCCGAGTTCCTTGGCCCAGCCTTTTGTCATTCCGATAATGCCCGCCTTGGTGGCTATGTAGTTCGATTGTCCGAAGTTTCCGTGTATGCCGACTACCGAGGCAGTGCTGATGATCTTGCCCGAACCCTGCTGAATCATTAGGGGCGCCACCGCGCGCGTGCAGTTGAACACGCCTTTCAGGTTGACGTTGATGACCCGGTCCCACTGGTCGTCGGTCATCTTCACAAGCATGGCGTCCGCCGTGATCCCTGCGTTATTGACCAGGATGTCTATCCGGCCGAACCTCTCCATAGCGCGATCTACCATCGCCCTAACACTATCGGGATCAGTGACGTCCACCCGTGCCCACATGACTGCTCCGCCGGCATCCGAAATAGCCTTGGCGGTATCGGACGCAGCCTGCTCATTGATATCGCACACAACTACCCTGGCGCCTTCCTGCGCAAACAGGATCGCTGCTTCCCTGCCCAACCCGCGACCAGAACCGGTTATTATCGCTACCTTATCTTTCAGTCGCATCAGAATGAGTACCTCCTTAGTGTCGATTGTCGTTCATGATGGTCAACAGTACGGCCAACTATGGTCAGCTCTCGGTATTCTGACGAAGCATCCGGAAGCAACAGGCTATGCAGGCTACTCTGACAATAATGTGAGGACGTTACATGAAGGTAACTCGCGGGTTACAGATGAGTTACAAATTGCGGTTAGGTGGTTGACAGTCTCACTCGCTCCAGTACTGCTGCGGTATCGCGGCTCGGGCTCACTCCCATCTCCGACTGAAGCGCCGCCTCACACCGCTCGTAGGCGCGCAACGCCATCGACCTATTGCCGCGCTCAAGGTAGCACAGCATCAAAAGGCGATACGCCTCCTCCCAGCACATGTCGCGCGTCAGAATGGATTCACATACGTCTATGCACTCCTCGATTTCGTGCCCACCGTAGAGCAGTTCGGCGAAGCTCTGCGCTGCACGCAGATACACAGCCAGCAGGCGCTCACGCTCGACTATGGCCCAGTCGTCGTACAGACATTCCTGCAGAAAGTCGCCGCGGTACAGGCTGATTGCGCTTCTATACAGATCGCATGCTCCCTGCGGATCGAATGGCGCCAGCTTGCCGGCCTTGGTCACAAGGCTCTCGAACTCGTCGGCATCCACCCAAGTGCCGGACAGAGGGTTAAGCCCGTACAGTGGCCCCTCGCGACTCACCAGGAAGGAGTTGAGCCGCGGCGGCCTGCCAGGCTCGATCACGCCGAGCATGGCATTGAAAACCACCTTGAAATGGCTGGATGCCGCGTCCGTGTCCAGCCCCGGCCAGAGTGCGTCGAGGATCTGATCCTTATGCAGATGTCGTTTGCGGTTCACGATCAGCAGCTGAAGTAGGCTTCGCGCCTTCTCCCGCTGCCACTCGCGGTTCGACACCTCCTCAGTGCCTCTGTATAGCACGAAACGCCCCAATGTGCGCACGTGCAGAGTATAGCCTGGGTGGTATTCGACAGACGGAAGCCCCGTGGTCGAATGAAGCCAAGCCACATGCTCGCGGTCGATCCCCAAACGGGCCGCCTCAACGAGCAGAGGGGCCAAACTCCCCAGATCGGGATGGCCGAAGAGCGTGCGCTTGGTAAAGAGAAACTCGTAACTGTGCGTTCGAACGGCTCTGAACAACCCATCGAGGATTCCTCTGAGCGTCTTCTCGTCACGGCGGCGCAGCGCAAGCACTGCCAACCACAGATCGCACACAGTAGCGCAGTACTCGTCTCCCACCCGCGCAAAAGTCTCCCGGGCTTCAGCCAGCCAAGAGCCTGCGCCCACATCACGGTTGGTGAATGCCATACCGGCGCCCATGGCTATCTGGACAAACCCGGCGAGCCATTCATCGCCTGCCGACCGACATATCTCCAAGGCCTCCGTTGCTTCCTTTTCGGCATGAGCAAGGTCATTTGACATGGCGTGCACCAGGGCAAGACCCATGAGAGGTTCAGCCCGGCCGCGCGTTACCTTGATCTCATCGCACATCTCCAGCGCCCGTCTGTAGCAAGCTTCGGCATCCGGGCCCCTGGTCGGCAGGGAGATATGGCATGCGTGCCCCAGCCGCATATAGCCCACAGCCTCCACAAACGGGGACTTCAGATCCCGCCCGAGCTGAATTGCTGCCTCGGCGCACATCCGCGCCTTATCGCCCTCGCCGATCAGCGAGTACACCAGCGACAGAAGAAGCTGAGTCTCGCGGTGCGAACGGGCGGGTCGGCCTCGTTCCTCCGTGCGCAACTGCCCGTCTGCATGTCCACGTCCCTGTGCCTGCCCCTGTCCGTGTCCCTGCTCCTCGCCCGCCCGGCGCTGCAGCGATGCAAGGGCAGTCCCCAGCCTGCCGGTGCGCAGGTGTACACGTATATCCAGCTCGTCCTCCATAGCCGCGCTGATCAGCTGCTCGGCCTCACGCACCAGCTTGAGCGCCTCCTGCATCTGCCCCTGGTTGGTCTTGCTCTCGGCCATCATCCTGAGCAGAGTGGCGCGCTCCA
>CAYZHL010000317.1:0-2790 GCA_964478095.1 uncultured Clostridia bacterium
GTCAACGCGGAAAACGCCAACCTGGCCAAGACCGTAGACGCTTCTCTGGGCCAGATACGCGATATTCAACTCATAGACGACGTGATGGGCATCAGGAGGCTTCCCCCGGCTCTGGCGGCGGCGGCGCGCCTCAGGCTCGAAAACCCAGAGGCCAGCCTGTCTGAACTCGGAACCATGCTGTCGCCGCCTGTGAGCAAATCGGGCGTTAACCACCGAATGCGTAGGATTGCCCGAATAGCTGATGACATTCGCCTGACCAGCAGGCGAGAGAGGTGATGCCCCGTGGAGATGTCCTACGGGATGGTTCAGCAGCAAGTCCAGAAGCTGGTGATGACACCGCAGTTGCGCCAAGCAATCCAGCTTCTTCAGTTACCAACGCTCGACCTGGCACAGTACGTGCAGAATGAGCTGCTCGCCAACCCGGTTCTGGAGGAGGCCGATCCGCCGGCCGAAGGGTCGGCCGATGAGAACCGGACTTCTCGCGCCGATGATGACCGGATAGACTGGGAAGGCTACTTTGCCGGCGGTGGAGGCGCCGATTCCGGCTGGCCTTCGGATCCGTCGGACAGGGATGGCGATGATGATCCGGTTAGGCTCATCAGGTGGGAACCTTCCCTCGCAGAGCGTCTGCACGTTGAGCTCAGGGTGGCGTCGACTTGCCCCAAGACCCTTCGGATCGGGGAGTACCTCCTGGGATGTATCGATGATAGCGGTTTCTTCCGCGGCGACGTGTGCGATGTGGCGGTTGCCCTGGGCGCCGCCGAATCTGACGTGGAAGCGGTACTTAAGCTGATCCAGTGCCTGGATCCCGTGGGAGTGGGATCGCGAAGCGTCCAGGAATGCCTTGAGCTGCAAATATCGGCCAAATCGGTTCCTGATGACCTGAGTGCGCTGGCCATGCGAATCGTTCGAGAATACTTGGACGATTTGGCTGAAGGAAGGATATTGCGAATCGCCTCTGAGCTTGGCGCCGATGTCGCGCAGGTTCAGGAGGCGGCCGACATGATACGAGCGCTTTCTCCCCGACCGGGGCAGGACTACGCGGGGGACTCACAAGCTAGATACATCATTCCCGACGTGATAGTCGACAAGGTAGGGGATGATTACGTCGTGACGCCGTGCGATTCGGCATCGCCTCGACTGATCATAAACAGCGCATACCGAGCGATGCTGTCTGATGCGCGCACGGATCCGGCCGCCAGGGATTTCATACGTGAACGCCTGAACTCGGCTGCGTGGCTCATACGTGCGCTGGGCCAGCGCCGCGACACCATCACCAAGGTCGCGACTTCCATCGTCGCACATCAACGGGGTTTTTTCGATCGGGGCATACTCCATCTGCGCCCACTGACGCTGAGGGAAGTAGCTGTCGACATCGATATGCACGAGTCAACGGTCAGCCGGGCGACTGCGGGGAAGTACGCTCAGACTCCCCGCGGCACATTCGAGCTTCGATTCTTCTTCGGTTCCGGGGTGAGCACTTCCGATGGCGATACTGCATCCGCCGCGAGCATAAGGAAGTACATCAAGGAGATGATCGCCTCGGAAGACGCCAGATCGCCGCTATCGGATCAGCAGATAGCGGACGCCTTGACCTGCGAGGGCATCTGTATTTCCAGGAGGACAGTGGCAAAATACAGGGGCGAGCTGGAGATACCCTCATCAGCGCGACGGAGAAGGTACTGAGCTTTTCTGCGCCATATGGGCTGAGTCAGAGGAGGAATCTTGCCCTGCGCGTAGAAATAACCTTTTTAGGATGGGTGGGACAGAAAATGACGATGTGGGACGCAAAACGTCCAACCGGCGGAGATGAGGATGGCGGAGATGGGTGATATCGTCGCTGTGCAGCGTCGGATAGCACCCGAGCTCACCGAGAGAGTTGTGCTCCGGCACAGCATCCTGAGGCACGTTTCGTATTCGCAGCCTATCGGGCGGAGAGCGCTTGCCCAGTGCATAGGGAGAAGTGAACGCGTGGTTAGGCGGGAGGAGGACGTGCTTCGGGAGATCGGGCTCATCCTGGTGGGCCCGGATGGCATCCGTCTCTCAAGAGATGGGGAGGATATCTTACGGGAACTGGGGCAGTACGTTCGCTTGCTTACGGGAACCGGAGAACTCGAGAAGATGCTGGCGGAGAGATTCGGTGTGGAGCAGGCTGTAGTTGTGCCCGGCGACTCCGACTGCGATGATGCGGTGAAAAGGGAGATTGCGCGGGCAGGCGCGGCCGTGCTGAAGGACGTGATCTCCGATGGCGATGTAGTAGCTGTGACGGGTGGTACTACAATGGCAGCTCTGGCCCGGGAGGCGGTGGAGTTGCGCTCCGTCCGAGGTCTCGTGGTGGTTCCCGCCCGAGGCGGGCTGGGAGAGGACGTCGAAAAGCAGGCCGATACGGTCGCTGCATCCCTGGCCAAGAAGCTGGGAGGCAGCTACAGGCTTCTCAACCTCCCGGACGACCTTGGGCTCGAGTCGGCCGCAAGCGTGCGCGAGGAACCCCGAATCAAACAGGTGCTCGACACGATCAGGCAGGCACGGGTGGTTGTGCATGGAGTGGGAACAGCTTTGGAGATGGCGCGCAGGAGGAACCTCTCCGAGGCCGAGATCGTTCACATTCAGCAACTGGGGGCTGTTGGAGAGTCGTTCGGGTTCTACTTCAACTCCGCCGGCGAGGTTGTGTACGCCACCTCCAGCCTGGGCCTGAGATTGGCCGATCTGTCGAGGGCGCCCGCAGTGATATGCGTGGGCGGCGGGGCTAGCAAGGCACAAGCCCTATCGGCAGTGCTACGTAAAGGGTTT
>CAYZHL010000318.1:0-2775 GCA_964478095.1 uncultured Clostridia bacterium
TACATCTGGGCGAAGGTTAGCCCCATTACCTTCTTCAAGGGGTTCTTCGAGGCCATGGCGGTGGCCTTCAGCTCCTGCTCCAGCAGCGCTACGCTGCCGATCTCGATGAGGTGCGCGCAGGAGAACCTGGGCGTGTCCAAGGAGATCTCCAGTTTTGTGCAGCCCCTGGGCGCCACGATCAACATGGACGGTACCGCCATCTACCAAGGCGTGTGCGCCATATTCATCGCGCGCGTGTACGGTATTCCGCTGGGACTGCCCCAGTACCTGATGATCATCCTCACGGCCACTATGGCGTCAATCGGGACGGCGGGAGTGCCGGGCGCGGGAATGATCATGTTGGGCATGGTCCTGCAGACAGTGGGGTTGCCGCTTGACGGCATCATGTTGGTCGCCGGAATCGACCGCATTCTCGATATGATCCGGACCTGCATGAACGTCACGGGCGACGCGGCGGGCGCGATCGTGATCGCCGCCACCGAGGGCGAACTCGCGACAGCCAAACCTACGCGCGGGCGCGGCGCGGCGGTCGCAAGGTAATACAGCGCAGAAGACAAGAGGAGCATTCAGAGTGCCAAGCGCAGGAGGCGGGCCCATCGTTCGGCGTGCTACGCCGGTGGGTCCGCCTCTTTCGTGTTGCAGCGATGATGAAGCGCTGAGGAGTTGCCCTTGTCCACGCTAGACCCCGCGGGCGAACTTCACAACCGCGGCCGCCAAGGCCTGTGTAGCGTCTACCACCGGCACTGATATGTCGCCATCCTTCAGAACCAGCGGGATTTCTGTGCAACCGGCGATCACCGCTTCCGCCCCCTGAGCCGCCAGATCCTCGCCGGCATCGGCCGCAAGCCTCTGGATGTCTGGTCCGGTCTGGCCTGCCTTAACCGCGAAGATCGCCTTCGTGGTCATGTCCTGATGTTTCTCGTCGGGGGCTATCACTTCAATGCCCTTCTCGGCAAATGTTCGGTGGTAGATGCCGACCTTCACTGTAGACGGTACAGCCAAAAGCCCGATTCTCTTCATGTTGGGCCAGCGCTCAGCTGCGTAGTCCGCGGCGGCCCGCATGATGTGCAGCACCGGAACTCCGACGCTTGCCTGGATCTCGTCGTGCCAGGCATGCGCGGCGTTGCAGGGCATGACCATCACATCTACGCCTGCCTGCTCCAACAGCCGAGCTGAACTCAGAAGGTACGGCCCTGGGTTCTCCTCACCCTTCATGATGTGGGCCGTCCGGTCGGGGATCTTGGAGTTGCAGTCGATGATTATCCTCAGGTGGTCCTGGTCTCTCTTCGCCGGCGTGGCGCGGAGTATCTTCTGAAACAGGTCCACGGTGGCGTCAGGCCCCATTCCTCCGATTATGCCTACGATCTTTTCCTTCATGTTCAGATGTCGCCTCCTATAAGGGCTGCACTCTGTCGTCAGTCAGCTACTCGTCAATCCATCATCGGGCAGCGCCAATGATCATGTCCATGGATTTTAGGCCATTGCCCGTCAACACGACCACAGTGGTCTCGCCGGGAGCGCATGCCCCCGACTTGAACAAGCGCGCCGCCCCGGCCAGCGCAGTCGCGGACGTGGGCTCGATGCAGAACCCCAGCCGCGCGGCCCCGGTCACCGCGGACACTATCTCGTCCTCGTCGGCTATCTCCATTGCGCCGCCGGTGGACGTGACAGCGTAAACCGCCTCAGGGCCCCGTAACGGCTTCGCGCACGCGATCCCCTCAGCTATGGTAGGTTGAGTCTTCACCCCTGCGTAGCCATAGGTGAAAAGACTGTAGAAAGGCGCGCAGTTCCTGGCCTGAACTCCAAACAGCCGCGGCATCACATCGATCTCGCCCGCCTGGGCCAGCTCTCGAAAGCCCTTGTACAGAACGAGTAGCGCGCTGCCCATCCCCAATGGGACGATAACGTTATCAGGCGCCTGCCATCCCAGCTGCTCCCAGAGCTCAAAAGCGAGCGTCTTGGTGCCTTCCAGGAAGAGCGGGTGCCAGTTGTGGCTGGCGTAGAACGTGGTCTTGGCCGCCTCCAGGGCAGCCTGGGCCACATCCTCACGGGAGCCCGCGATCCTGACCAGCCGCGCGCCGTACATCTCAATCTGAAAGAGCTTGCCCACTGATGTCGAAGCCGGAACGTACACGTCGCACTCTATGTCGACCGCAGCACAGTAGGCCGCAATGGACGCCCCGGCGTTGCCCGACGAGTCTTCCAGCACGTGGCCTACTCCCAGCTTCTTCAGGTAGTTTGCCACGACAGTCGTGCCCCTGTCCTTGAACGAGCCGGTGGGCATCATGTAGTCCAGCTTTAGCCGCACATCCCTGCCCTCCCAAACAGCGCCGACCAGCGGAGTCAATCCCTCCTGAAAATCCGTGGCCGCCTCGGCAAGCGATAACGGAAGGGCTTTTTCGTAGCGCCACAGCGAAAACCTATCGGCGATCACGTCTTCCCTGTGAAGATCGCGAGCGCCCTCGCTGTTGAGATGCCCACCGCAGTCGCAGCGCCACACCGCCTCGCTCAGAGGATATGTGCGTCCACACGTCCAGCAACGGTACTGCAATTCGACCATACCTCCTGTCGACTGCCCGCGCGTCATGGCGAAGAGCCGTCAGATCGGAACTCGCTTCCGATACTGCCGGCTCTCCCCTAGCTTAACTCATGACTTCCGCGTCATGCGAAGCCGTGCTACTTGGCGACGGCCGCTCCTGGTCTCCCGGCAGACGCGACTGCCGCCAGTTCGCCCTCGGACGCTGCAATCACAATCGCGCCCGCCGCGACGCCTGT
>CAYZHL010000319.1:0-2772 GCA_964478095.1 uncultured Clostridia bacterium
CAATTCGCCCTCACGTGCTATCATCATGCTTAACATCCGGCCATATATGCTAAAGCGATGATCGGGGAGAGTAGGCGCGGCAATTTCGGGCAGCGAGCCGGGGGCGGTGTGAGCCCGGTCCGAGACAGCGACTGAACCACTCCCGGGAGTGCGGACCGAACGCGGCTGCCTTGGTGTGGCCGCAAGTAGGCTCCGACGGAGGCTTTCACCGTTACAGGAAAGGGGATATAAGGCAGGGGCCTTCCGCGCCACGTTTGTCGGCACGGCACACGCTGCTGTCCGTATCCTTGATGAGTGGGCCTTTGGCGCGAGCTGCGGGCCAATTAGGGTGGGACCACGGGAACATCTGCTTCTCGTCCCTTTGCGGGGGCGAGGAGCTTTTTTGTTTGTCAAGCGACCAACACAGCAGACAGGAGCGTGGCGCAACATGGACAACCTGCACCTTTCGGGGAGATACTACCTCCCTGCCGACGCCCTCGTCCGGCGACGTATCGAGAGCGGCCTGTCACGGACGTTCGAAACCCGCGGCTACTATGAGATAATCCCACCGATGCTTGTAGGGCTGGGACTGGCGCAGTTCGGGCCGGATGGCCCGGGCAACTCCGGCGGCATGAGTAGCTCGTGCGGTTCCAAAGCAGCGGGCTGCGCGGAACACTCAGGGCACGATCTAGAGGGTGAATGCACATCATACGTGGTCTTGACTAGGGATGGCCACTTGCTGACGTTGTGCTCTGACCTTACCACGCCAGTCGCTGCCCTGGCAGCGCGCCATCTGCTGTCGGCGGATGGGCCTACGCGTCTGTATTACTCCGGCACTGTGTTCCGCGCCCAAAAGCCAGGAAGCGGCAAGCCGGAGGAACGGCGGCAGGTGGGAGCGGAGCTTATCGGGGAAAGCGCCACAGGCGTCCAGGCAGATGCAGAGATTCTGTCGATGGCCGCCGAAGGGCTGATCAGCGTGGGGTTGCACGATTTCTGCATCGGACTGAGTGACGCAAAGCTTCTCGCGGCGATACTTGACGCCGCAGGCGCCCAGCCCGATACAGGACAGCGCATACGTTCTGCCCTGGCAGTGCGCGACTATGTCCTCTATGGCGAACTAGTGTCATCACTGGACTCAGCTCCCCCATGTTGTCAGCCCGGCTACGTTCGTTCCGACACAGGTGATCGAGGGCGCAGGGAGCGCTGTGTAGATCTTCTCAAGCGCCTGCCCCACCTCCAAGCCCGCGCTGAGGTTCTGGAGGCTCTGCGAACTGCAGGCGTGGGCGAAGCAGCCGAGGGACTGGTCCAGACTCTCGACGCCCTGGACAACCGGAGCCTTAACAAGTACTTCCGTCTGGACCTGGCCATAACGAGGCGATTTCGCTACTACACCGGGATTGTATTTGAAGGATATGCGCCCGGATGCGGAAACGCGGTGATCGGAGGGGGGCGCTATGACGACTTGCTGGCCTGTTTCGGCGCCTCCGCGCCCGCAGCTGGGTTCGCTGTGGATGTCGATTCCGTGGCATCGGCGCTCGGTGCGCTGGACGAACCTGAGAAGTTAGGAGGAGGTGCAGCACAATGGGGTTGGAGATTGTGGGCGAGCCCCACATCGTTCGAGACCGTGAGGTCACGCCACTGAGCATCGCGCTCCCCAAGGGTAGGCTGCTCCGACCGTCGCTGGAGGCTCTTGGGGCGATCGGCCTCAGCTGCCCCGACGTGGACGAACTCGACAGAAGGTTAGTGTATGAAACCACAGATAGCCACGTCAGGTTCATCATCGCACGCCCGGCGGACGTACCGGCTTACGTAGAGCACGGCGCCGCTGACCTGGGCATAACGGGCAAGGATGCTCTCATTGAGGGCGACTGGAATGTGTGCGAACTGCTTGATCTGGGCTTCGGACAATGCCGTATGGCTGTAGCCGCGCCGGCGATCGTTACTGAGCTCGACTCCGCCGCGATACCCTCCGGCCCAAGACTACCGCGCCTCGGCCACACCCTGCGGGTGGCCACCAAGTTCCCAAGCATAGCCAGACGCTACTTTGCGCCCAGGCGAGATCTGTGCGTCCAGATCATCAAGCTGAACGGGGCCGTGGAGATCGCGCCAATCGTAGGGCTCGCCGATGTGATCGTGGACATCGTCGACACCGGCCGTACACTGGCCGACAACGGTCTCGTGGCGGTGGAGGAGATCATGCAGGTATCGGCGCGCCTAATAGCAAACCGAGCGAGCCTGCAACTGAGATCTGCGGCCATCTATCCAGTTACGTCGGCGCTCGGTGAGCACTGCCATCGACTCGATGACGCGATGGCTAAATGACAGAACCGCCATTTCAGGAGGTGTTGGCGTGAACACGCCATTTACGATTCACAGTATCGCCGCAGCCGACCTGCTGCGACGGGGAATCCGGCGCGGACTGGAAGGCCTCGATCAGATCGAACATGAGGTCCGTCCCATTATTGAAGACGTCCGAAACCGCGGCGACAGGGCCGTTCTCGACTACACCGAAAGGTTCGACGGAGCCGAGTCGGTTCCGAGCAAAGTAGAGGTGACGCCCTGCGAGATCCGCCGCGCCTACGCCGTGATAGACGACTCAGTCACAAGTGCGCTTCGCAAAGCCGCGGAGAGTATCAGACGGTTCCATGAGCGGCAGGTGCAGCAGTCCTGGACCTGCATCCTCGGCGACGGCACACAGATGGGGCAAGTCATCCGCCCACTGGAGCGGGTCGGCCTGTACGTGCCGGGCGGCACTGCCGCCTACCCATCGTCTGTGCTCATGGGAGCGATACC
>CAYZHL010000320.1:0-1873 GCA_964478095.1 uncultured Clostridia bacterium
AGATTGACGCGGTCCACCGCGCCCTGCCCGGTTTCCACGCGGCGACAGTCTATGCTATAATCGAGCGCAGGGGAGGTGGCTCCAGTGAGCGGCAATGATCTTCTGTATTCACTCATGACCCTGCCAATCCTCCTACTTGCGCTGTCGGTGCATGAGTACGCGCATGCCTGGGTTGCGGTTAAGCTAGGCGATGCCACTCCCAGGTGGGAAGGACGGCTCACACTCAACCCCCTGGCCCACCTCGACCCCATAGGCCTTCTGGCGTTGGTGCTTACGAGGCGGTTTGGCTGGGCGAAACCCGTGAGGGTGAACCCGATGAACCTGGCCGACCGCAAGGCCGGGATGGTCATGGTCAGCTTGGCCGGCCCAGGGGCCAATATTGCCCTCGCCATACTCCTATCGGCCGTTTTCAAGCTGATCTACGGCGCATACGGGTTTCGGAGTGAGGCAATCGCTTTTCTCATGATGGCCCTCGACCAAGGGGTATGGATCAACCTTGGGTTGGCTGTGTTCAACCTGATACCTATTCCGCCTCTTGACGGCTCGAAGATACTCACTGCCGTACTCCGGGGCGAGGCGGCAAGGGTCTACTATCGGCTGGAGCAGTACTCGTACATCATTCTCTTGGTGTTCATCATGACCCCGCTATCGAAATGGATCCTCGGCCCCATCGTCAAGGTGCTGTATCAAGCAATCATGTAGAGGGTGGTTTGGTTGAAAAAAGGCCGCATATTCAGCGGGATGAGGCCCACAGGAATGCTTCACCTGGGCAACCTGGCAGGAGCGCTGAACAGCTGGGTTCGATTGCAGGACGATTATGAGTGTTTTTTCGCAGCCGTGGACTGGCATGCTCTCACCACAGGATACCAGGACACATCGATGATCCGCGAGTACACCAGGCAAGTGCTCATCGACTTCATTGCGGCGGGCATAGATCCTGAGCGCTCGATCGTCTTCCGTCAGTCTGATGTGAAGGAACATGCTGAACTGCACTTGTTGCTTTCAATGATTGCGCCCCTCGGATGGCTTGAACGGTGCCCGACCTACAAGGAGCAATTGCAGCAACTTGCCGAAAGAGAGATAACCACATACGGGTTTTTGGGCTACCCTGTGCTGATGGCCAGCGACATACTGGTATACAAAGCCGACACAGTCCCTGTGGGCGAAGACCAACTGCCTCACTTGGAACTGGCGCGTGAGCTCGCCCGTAGGTTCAACTACATGTACGCACCGGTCTTCCCCGAACCTCAGGCCAAACTGAGCAAGGTGACCGTGCTTCCGGGCACCGATGGCCGGAAGATGAGCAAGAGCTACGGAAACACCATCCAGATCGCCGATTCGCCGGAGAGAATACGCGAAGCTGTGAAGTCAATGGTCACCGACCCCGCCAGGATACACAAGAGCGATCCGGGGCACCCCGATGTGTGCACAGTGTTCGCATACCTGTCGGCGTTCGCGCCCGAGGCCCGAGAGGTGCGAAGGAGCGAATGCGAGGGGGCCGGAATCGGCTGTGTGGCGTGCAAGCGGCAACTCGCCGACACGCTCATCGCAGTGCTCGCTCCCATTCACGAGCGACGGCGGCAGCTTGAGGCCACTCCCGGCCAGGTAGAGTCAATCATGGCCGACGGCGCAATGCGTGCAAGGCCTATGGCTGCCCGCACACTGGAGGAAGTCCGCTCAGCCATGAAGATATGAAGGTAGATACCGAAGGCTTCTCCGGGCCGCTGGATCTGCTGCTCTCGCTGATAGAGAAGAAACAGATCGACATATGCGAAGTTTCGATCAGCGAGATCGCCGATGATTACCTCGAACAGGTGTCTGCCATGGAATGGCTCGACATCGACCAGGCGGCGGAGTTTTTGCTCATAGCGGC
>CAYZHL010000320.1:1883-2766 GCA_964478095.1 uncultured Clostridia bacterium
GGAAGAGCTCGCTGCCGCAGCGGAGGAAGTGCCTGACCCACGCGCTGAGCTTGTCGTCCGCCTTGTGGAATACCGCAGGTACCGCGACGCGGCCCGCCTCTTGAGGAGCCTGGAGGCTGTGGGGTCTCGCATGTACACGCGCCCTCCACGTCCTCTGCCCACACCCACTGTGAAGGCCAATCCTATGGAGGGGATCACCGGGCACGACCTTCTCCAGGCGTATCTGGACGCGTCGTCGAGTATCCCGGAGGAGTTTCCGTACCTGCCCACCGACGAGATACCAATCGCCACCCAGATGGTTGCGGTGCTTGTGCGCCTGGCGCGCAGGGGGAGGTTGGGACTGTTCGAGTTCCTTGGCGGAGCCGAATCCCGCCATCTGCTGGTCTCCACCGTTCTAGCCGTCCTGGAACTGGTTCGGCGCGGTCGCATCTCGGCATCACAACCTGCACCGTTCGGAGAGATCTGGATGTTCCCCACATCACAAGCGACGGGAGGTGTGCCCAACGAACCCGCATGAAGCGCAGGCGGCAGTTGAGGCCATCCTGTTTGCTGCATCCTTCCCTCTGGGTTTGAAGGACATTGCCGCGGCAATTCAGGTAGACGAGGATACGGCAGCCAAGCTCCTTCGCACACTGCAGGACAGATACTCCCGTAAGGATTCAGGTATCGTTCTTTCGGACGTAGACGGTTCGTTCATCTTGACGAGTCGGCCGGAGTACGCCCCATACATAGAGAACCTGTCGGCACGGCAGCGTCCGGCGCCCCTGTCGCCGGCGTCTATCGAGACTCTGTCTATCATAGCCTATCGTCAGCCCGTGACCAGGGGCGAAATCGACCGGATCCGCGGCGTCTCGTCTGACTCGAGCATCGCCACGCTCACGGA
>CAYZHL010000321.1:0-2694 GCA_964478095.1 uncultured Clostridia bacterium
TTCACCTTCACTTCCAGGGTGACCACGTACCAGTTCCACTCATCTTTGGTGTACATCTTCTCAAGCTCAGGATATGTTGTGTAGGGGAATACCAGTTTGACCGGCCCGCCCAGACCTGATCCGATGGCCTTGCCTCCGTCCTGAGTCGCAAGCATGATAGGGTACTTATCTACGTCCTCGGGCTTGAGCGTCACCTTCTTGCCGTCCTTCGCGATCACGATGACCTCGGCTACGTTCTTGGATGCGCCAGCGAACTTCAAAATGTCGGCGACGGCCACTCCAGTGTACTTCTTCTTGCCGAGCCACGGGTCGGTCCCGTCGTAGACCTTGGTTCCGATGCCCTCGAGCATCGCCATATCGAACTCGAGCCCTTTGTCCGAGTTGGTCTCAGCTATTCCGCCCGTTACGGTCAGAACCACTTTGCCCGTGGGTTTGGCAGCCGCCAGGCAGTACACTGAGCCTGCCAGCGCCAAGATTGCACACAGCCCGATTATCATTCCGAGTCTACGCATTCTATGTACCTCCTTGCAGTTCATGGTGGCGAACTCAACGCTAGATCATAGTAGAATCAGGTGTTCGTCGAACCTGCTTCTCCGCAAGACCACCCCCTCTGCCACTTCGAATTGCGAGCCCCTCCTTTACCAACAACAGACCTCCAACTGCCAAAAGCCCGGCCGCCAAGTAGAATGGCGTGCTTGTTGAGCGATCGTATATCGCGCCGCCCAAGTAAGGGCCGGTAATCGATACCGTCGACATTGCCAGGCTGAAGAGAGCAAACGCTTTGCCGTCGGTGCGATCGCCCAATATCTCGCCCACCCCGGCATACACCACACCCTGCCCTGCCATGAAGCCTCCCAGCAGGAACAGGCATACCAAAGTGACAGCCGCCGACGGGACCAACACGAAACAGAGCAGCGACACCACAAAAACCAGCAGGTTCGCGCCCACAGCCGCCACAGCCCCACGCCTGTCGGCGGCCGTGGCTACCGCCGCCGTGATCAGAGCCTGGCCAAGCGACATCAGAGTCCCGAGCATGCTTATCGTGTGCATACTGCTGCTGCGCGCATCGGCGAGGTATTGCGATATGAGCGGCTGGATCATGTAGTATGCAAAGGCGCACACCGAATATAGAGCAATGAACCGTACGAATGGGCGGTCGTGCAAAAGGCCGCGATACCCGCCGCTGCCCACGCCGGGCTGGCCTCCCTCGGTGCCTGCCCCTGCCCCCGCCATTGCCGCTGCCTCTGATTCCGCCTCCCTGCGCTCCGGCGGAAGGAAGGCCATGACGCATGAGGCAGCCACAAAGAAGACAAACGACAACAGGAAAACGGTCTTCGGCCCCCATACGTCGGCCACATACCCGCCCACCAGCGGGCTCGCGATCATCCCCGCTGCAAACCCAACGTTCATGACGCCGAAGGCAGTTCCAGACGCCCCCGCGGTCGCCGACGACGCCGCGTAGGCATTCAGCGCCGGATAGCCCAGAAGAGACCCCGAGTAAAGAGCGATGCCCACGGCGGCCATGCGGTAATCGCGCGCCAGGTAGTAAATGATTGGCGACGGCGCTCCCAGAAGCCACGTTAGCAGTATCACCTTGCGCCTATCGTACCTGTCGGCCAGCATCCCGCCGGGTATGCAGGACGCGGCCGTCGCGGCCATGGACACCGAGAACACCACACCTACCTGGCTCGGGGTACAGCCGATGTCACGCAGATAGACCGGGAACATGTAGGCATGAAGTCCGTAGCCGAACCCCCAAAGAAACATTCCGGCAGCCAGCAGCCATATGGCGCGTGGAATCAGCGCTCTGTCGCGTCTCAGTGCCTCGGATCGTAATGCCTCCCGCTGCAGTGCCAATCGCTTGTCCTCCAGTCAACGCTCACCACTTAACACTCACCGTTCACCGATCACCATGCCGTCTCGAGTGACGCCTCAGCCCGGCGGAACCGGGCCGCGCCGTCCGAGTACGCTGCGTATACCTCTGGATCCTGTGTGGGCTCGAATTTCGCCTCCGGCCGAACCACAGCCCCCACACCATCCTCCACGTCTTCGAACACCCCAGCCGCCGCACCGGCAAGTACAACCGCGCCCGCGAGCGCACCTTCACACACCTTCATCCGGACCACTGGCGCCCGCAAGATATCCGCCTTCATCTGAAGCCACGCGTCATGCCGCGCTCCCGACCCCACCGCCCTTAGCTCGGCAACAGCCTCACCGGGCATACACTCCTCTACGCACTCCTGCATGGCGTAGGCGCACCCTTCCAGGACGGACCGAATGACGTCAGATGCAGTGTGCACTGGATCCAGCCCGATCAGCGCCCCGCGAACGCGCGGGTTGGCAGACGGGCTGCGCCTGCCCGTCATGTGCGGGATGAACGTCAGTCCGGCTGCTCCAGGCGCTGAACCCTCGGCCGCCTCCCGAACAGGACTCGTCCAGTCCCTCTGGCCCCGAAACACATCGGGCATCATCATCGACATTGCCCACGCCAGCGCCCCTCCGCTGTATGACACGGGTATCACGGCAAGCCGTCGCCCTGGCGCCACATGCTCCACAGTCGGCAGGCTGAACTCGCCGTCCGGTGCAGCCATCGCCAGGCAACTGGAAGTGCCGGTGGAGTCGCAAGCGATGCCAGGTCGGATGACCCCTGCCCCTAGAGCCTCCACGAAAGCATCGATACCCCCGGCCGCAACC
>CAYZHL010000322.1:0-309 GCA_964478095.1 uncultured Clostridia bacterium
GATGGGGACATCGCGAATCGCTGAGAGGACCGCCACGGCCATGGCGAGCCCTGCAGAGGGCCCGTCTACGGGTGCGCCTCCGGGGAAGTTGACGTGAACGTGGTAGTCGGAGGCTTCGATCTGGAACCTGACCCTAAGGGCCGTGCATACATTGTCTACCGAGCTCCGCGCCATGCTCCGCCGGCGCAACACTCGTCCTCCGTCTCCCTGCTCTTCCTCTTCCACAACTCCCGTAACCATGAAGGACCCCCGCCCCGGCTGCGCGCGAACGGCGGTCGCCTCCACTTCGATAACTGAACCCATTCCAGG
>CAYZHL010000322.1:339-2616 GCA_964478095.1 uncultured Clostridia bacterium
TTCACCACTCCCACCTGCGGGACATCGCCCACTCGCTTCTCAGGGCGGGGCGAGTACTGGCCGCTCTCCACAACCCACTCCATATCGCGGCGGAGCACGGACTTGCGCCCCTCAGTTACGGCAACGCCCACGGCTAGCTGAACCATGTTGACTGCATCTCGCCCGTTCTGTGCGTATTTGCGAACGATATCGACCACGCCGTCTTCAGAGACCATGCTCACCCTGTCCAGGGCGCGCGAGGCGATTGTGCCTACCTCGTCCGGGGAGAGCGAACGGAAGTAAACCTCCAGGCATCTGGACCTGATGGCCGGAGGAATATCGCGGCTCGGGCGGGTGGTGGCGCCGACCAGCCGGAAATCGGCTGGCAGGCCGTTTCGGAACATGTCATGTATGTGCTGCGGTATGTTGGCATCGTCCGGGCTGTAGTATGCGGACTCGAGGAACACCTTGCGGTCTTCCAGGACTTTCAGGAGCTTGTTCATCTGTATCGAGTGCAGCTCGCCGATTTCGTCGATGAACAACACTCCGCCATGGGCGCGCGTCACTGCGCCCGGCTTGGGTTGCGGTATCCCGGCTATCCCTAAGGGGCCTGCGCCCTGGTATATTGGGTCGTGCACCGACCCTATGAGCGGATCGGCAATTCCCCTGTCATCGAAACGGGCGGTGTTGGCGTCTATCTCCACAAACACCGCGTCCGGCCTGAACGGCGAGAGGCTGCTCTTTTTGGCCTCTTCCAGCACGACACGGGCGGCGGCGGTCTTTCCGACGCCGGGCGGGCCGTACAAGATCACGTGCTGCGGATTTGGCCCGCACAACGCGGCGCGCAGGGCGAGCAGCGCGTCTTGCTGGCCGACTACGTCTTCGAAGCATTTGGGCCTGGTCAGTTCAGTGAGGGGTTTCGTCAGGCAGATAGCGCGCATCTCGCGCAGCTTATCCATCTCGCGGCGGGACTCGCGTCCCACGGCGCTCTTCGAGCCCTGCTGGGCCTTGAGGAGGTTCCAGAAGTAGAGGCCGATCACGACCGCAAAGAACAAGTTGATCAAGCCTAGTACGCCAACGCTGCTCACCGCCGCTCCCTCCTGTCCGCGCTGCCCAGGGTGTATCATACCCTCGGGAGAAGCAACTATCCCGGCGAGGCACGAGCGCTCGCCGGGATATGACGGTGGCAATCCGCTGATTGAACGGCTTGGATCAGGCGGTTTCTTCTTTTTTCCGGGCAGGCTTCTTATCCGACAGCATCAGAGTGGGCGTACCCTGCCCTTCGACGGCTTCGCGGGTGACCACGACCTTCTGTATCTCGCTTCGGCTGGGAATCTCGTACATCAGGTCCAGCATGAGTTTCTCCATGATCGACCTGAGCCCACGGGCGCCGCCGCCACGGGCGATGGCCTTCTTGGCCACGGCAATTAAGGCGTCGCGGGTGAACTCGAGGCTTACGCCGTCAAGCTCAAAGAGCCTTTCATACTGCCTGGCCAAAGCGCTCTTGGGTTCAGTGAGGATGCGTACCAGGGCATCCTCATCCAGAGCGTCAAGCGGAACCACAACTGGGAGCCTGCCCACAAACTCCGGGATCAAACCGTACTTCAGCAGATCTTCCGGCATTATCTGCCGCAGGATATCGCCGATCTTCCGGTCGACCTTCGGCCTCACTTCGGCCCCGAACCCCAGCGTCTTGCGGCCAATCCGGTTCTCGATGATCTTGTCGATCCCCTCGAACGCGCCGCCGCAGATGAACAAGATGTTCGTGGTGTCGAGCTGTATGAACTCCTGATGCGGATGCTTCCGCCCGCCCTGCGGGGGAACGCTGGCAACTGTACCCTCCAAGATCTTGAGCAGCGCCTGCTGCACTCCTTCGCCTGAGACGTCGCGGGTGATCGACGGGTTCTCCGACTTGCGGGCGATCTTGTCGACTTCGTCGATGTAGACGATGCCGCGCTCAGCGCGCTCGATGTCGTAGTCGGCGTTCTGAATCAGCTTGAGCAGTATGTTTTCCACATCCTCGCCGACGTAGCCGGCTTCCGTGAGCGATGTGGCGTCGGCTATGGCGAAAGGCACATTCAGGATCTTGGCGAGCGTTTGAGCCAGGAGCGTCTTGCCGCATCCGGTTGGCCCGAGCAACATTACGTTGCTTTTCTGCAGCTCAACATCGTCCATGCGCGAACCCGCGTTGATCCGCTTGTAATGATTGTATACCGCCACCGACAGGGTCTTCTTGGCGTCGTCCTGCCCGATTACGTACTCGTCAAGAACGGCCCTGATCTCATGGGGTTTGGGGAT
>CAYZHL010000323.1:0-2602 GCA_964478095.1 uncultured Clostridia bacterium
AGCTGCCCCGGATTGTCTTCGATATGCTGGATATCATCAGGCTGTACGCAAAGCCGCCTGGACGAGATGTGGACCGCGCCGCGCCGTTCGTGTTGGAGCGCGGAGGCACTGTGGCAGATCTTGCCGGCGCCATCCACAGGGATCTTCCGCGCACCATGAAGAGCGCCAGGGTATGGGGGTCCGCCCGTTTTGACGGCCAGTCTGTTCCAAGGGAGTACGTCCTCTCTGATGGGGACATCGTCGAGTTTAGAACATGATCTGTCGCGTTTCCCATGCGGATGTGGGCG
Source organism: uncultured Clostridia bacterium (assembly GCA_964478095.1). Classification (GTDB taxonomy): domain Bacteria; phylum Bacillota; class DTU025; order DTU025; family DTU025; genus UBA5389. The sequence continues at coordinate 288 of CAYZHL010000323.1, forward strand.
AGAGTGCCGCAGGGACTCTCGCTCATTTCAGGAGGAGGACGATGCGCGGTGAGAGCTCTGATCGTTTACCATTCTCGAACCGGCGTGACTGAGAAGCTTGTGCGCGCCGTCGGCGAGGAATTGGAACACAGCGGCCACAGGGTAGAATATCACAAGCTGGAGCCCGCCCGACCGCTGGGCTACTTCGGGGCGGGCTGGGCCGCCTTTAAAAGGCGCGAGGCTGAGCTGAAGGCGGATCCTCCCAAGACGCTCCGGACTTATGAGTTGGTTATCGTGGCAGGCCCCGTGCAGGCGGGCAAGACCTCGGCCGAGCTAAACACCTTCCTCAACAACATGCCGGATGGAATCGGTCGTCGGTTTGGCGTATTCGCGACGATGGGCGGCGGGAACGCGGAAGGCCAGATGAAGTCGGTCAAGATGCGTGTCGAAAAGGCGGGCGGCATGATAGTGTACGAGGACGCTGTCCGCAAAGAGGTTGTTATGAACCCAGATCAGCTCGGAGCGCGGGCCCGGAACATCGCGGAACAGCTTCTGCGGCCCTGGGTATGGTAGGAGGCGCATCGCGTGAGTGTTGAAATGCTGCTAAGCGAGGGTATCGCGGCGAAGTTCATGCGGTATGTTCAGGTTGATACGACGAGCGCGGAGGATTCAACGGAAGTGCCGAGCACCCCGGGGCAGTGCGAACTCGCCCGCATGCTGGCAGATGAGCTGACGCAGCTTGGGCTGGTCGACGTCCGGGTGGATGAGCACTGCTTCGTGATCGGGCGTCTTCCTTCGAACATGGACGGGCCCGCGCCGGCAGTGGGGTTTGTGGCCCACATGGATACGGTTCCGGGAGTGCCCGGCCGGGGCGTAACTCCCCGAGTTCATCGGAATTACCAGGGCGGCGATATCTCCGTAGGACACGGAGTGATCTTGAGTCCTGTGGAATCGCCGGACCTTGCTCGCGCGGTCGGGTGCGACATCATCACCTCAGACGGTTCTACGCTGCTGGGCGCCGACGACAAAGCCGGTGTGGCGCAGATAATGCAGGCCCTGGTAGAGCTGATCAGAAATCCCGGCATCCGCAGGCCGGATGTGTGGGTGGCGTTCACTCCTGACGAGGAGACTGGTCGGGGCGTCGAGCGGTTCCCGTATGCGGAGTTCGGCGCCAAGGTCGCGTACACTCTGGACGGCGGGGTCCTAGGCGAGCTGTCGGAGGAGACGTTCAACGCCCTGAACGGGGTAGTCACAATAGAAGGCGTGTCGGCGCATACAGGCACTGCCCGCGGCAAAATGGTGAACGCTCTTCACCTGGCTGCCCAGCTCATCTCCTGGATTCCTGCATATTGCCGGCCGGAGACGACGTCGGGACGTGAGGGTTTCATACACCCCAACGATATAGAGGGCAATGTGGAGAAGGTATCAATCAAGTTCCTGATACGCGATTTCGATAGCAGAATGCTCGAGACGCGGAAAGTAGCCTTCATGAAGATGCTTGAACTGCTTGTGGCGAGTCACCCCGGGGCCAAAATTGCATTTACTCCGTCGGGCGGATACCGCAACATGAAGGAACGACTGGATACGGACCCCCGGGCCACCGGCCTTGCGATCAAGGCCATGGAGCTAGCCGGGCTAACTCCGATCGTGCGCCCCATCAGGGGCGGGACTGACGGCGCGAGGATGACGTACGAAGGCGTTCTGACTCCCAACCTTTTCACGGGGGCCGGCGATGTGCACAGCCGCAGGGAATGGGCGTGTATTCAGTGGATGAACGACGCGGTGAAGGTCGTCGTCAATCTGGTACAGCTCTGGGCAGAGCAGGATCCCGCGTAGTGACTGCACGAGCGGGCGGCTTACATACACAGACCATACATGCATAGACCATACGTAGTAGGAAAGCCCCGGGCGATGCCCGGGGCCTTTGAATTCACGGTTACACTGACGTAGGCGCCGCGCGTTTTCCGGTCCTACCTGCGATCGGCTGCCTTCTGCGCCGCGAAGCACTCGCTGCAGTAGACCGGCCTGTCGCCGCTGGGAACGAATGGAACCATGGCGGTCTTCCCGCAGGCCGAGCAGACTACCTCGTGCATGGTGCGATTCCCGCCGCCCGCTCTGCGGGCGCGCCTGCACTCAGGGCACCTGGAGGGTTCGTTCTGGAAACCGTGGTCAACGTAAAACTGCTGCTCGCCAGCTGTGAACATGAACTCCTGGCCGCACTCTTTGCACACCAGCGTCTTGTCCTCGTACGCCAACCTGATCGCGCTCCTTTGCTTGGGTTTGAGCTCTTGGTCAAGTCGGCATACCCTTCGGATGCTCGCGCTTGAACAACAGCC
>CAYZHL010000324.1:0-963 GCA_964478095.1 uncultured Clostridia bacterium
CAAGATGTGCCGGGCCTGGGGATTGTGGCGATAACAGAATACTCCATGCAGAAGCTCGCGCCGATAGAGGTCGACGAGAGCACACGAAAGGCCTGGCGTGAGAGGGACGGAGTGAACTACTATCCGGTAAACGAGAAGTTTAGCTCGCAGTACTATGCGCAGCCAGGCAACGCGATGACAATCTCGTTATCGAAGGAGCAGCCGGGCTACGTTGAAACGCTGCAGATCATCGACGAGAACAACGCGGTGTCACCCATGCAGATCCCGGGAATGGGCGGGCGCGATCTTGTCGATCTCACATTCTGTGTGCAGGATGGCAGGGAGTACATGAAGGCCACCAACATGGTCTACGTAAGTGAGAAGAGTAGGGATGTCCTCCCCACAGGCCAGAGCGCCACGTACACAATAGGCCCGGATGGCTACGCGATATGGCATCGTATCACCGGTGTCGGCGACAAGAAAACGATCATCGTGAACGTGCCCAGGCAGGGTTCTTTTGCGGTATACGAGAACGGAAAGTGCATTGAGTTCTCGTGGATAACGGGCCATTCCGAAGCGAGACTGCCGGCCGAAGGCATGATCGTGTTCGCCGGCGCCCCTGGCGCAGTTTTCGAGGTGAGTTTCGAAACGTCCGAATAGCATACGGCCGTTTTTCACGCGCAACTCGGCACGCATGGGATTCGCTTCGGATAGCCGCAGGCGATGGTGCAAGACTGCGTAGCTCACCAATGATCTCGCTATGCGCCTGACCCTAATCGACAGAATCGCCCAGAAGCTTAAGAGCATGGCCGGAAGCATTGCCCGGGGCGGGACCTGACGCAGGGCTCGCCCCGGAGAGTGCCACTCGGGTTACCCGTGTCGCTCACGGCTATCCATCACCTGCTGGCGGCTCGTGGAAGTGTGCTGTCTTCCGGGGTGCCCGGGCTCCCCGGATCTCTTGGTATGCTGAGCGCCGCGGAGCTC
>CAYZHL010000324.1:1081-1708 GCA_964478095.1 uncultured Clostridia bacterium
AGGCCTGTCAGGGTGATCAGGTCCGCTAGGTCCGCCAGTGCCACGGGGCAGCAATCGGGCGCGGAGGGCCACTCGTGCCTCGAGGTTAGCGGCGGGTAGGGGATTCCCCCTAGGCCGGTCCGGACGACGCTCTCCTTGTCTACCGGGATATCCGCCCGCCTGGGATGGACCACTATGCTAGGGTCGTTGTAGTCTACCAGATAGGCCGGTATCAGCGGACAACTTAGCCTCTTGATGGCGGATACCCTATGATGCCCGTCGAGGATGACCATGGAGGCCCGGTCCACGATCACCGGTTGACGAAGCACACCGTCGTGCCGGATGGTCTCGAGCAACTCCCGCAGGTGATCCTCTATGATCTGCTCGTGCGGGATAAGCCCTGTCACGTTCACGATTCCGAAAGCTCGCGCCCAGAATTCGCTCATCATCGGTCATCCCCCTTCGTATCCTGTGCTTGCCTATTCGATTCTTCGCGGTTGCTTGGCCATGCCCCCAGGCTCTTTCCGGTCTCTGTGGGGGCAGTGACCGGGCTTGCCTGACTCCTGCTCAAACAGTCACCCCGGCGCTGTCATACCCCGTGGGGGGATTCTGCAACGCTCGGTAGTCGGTCCAGCGCCAAGTCGATGT
>CAYZHL010000324.1:1718-2587 GCA_964478095.1 uncultured Clostridia bacterium
GACTTCTGCTCACACAGTCACCCCGGTGCTGTCATACCCCGTCGTGGGTTCTGCGACCTTGGGTAGTCCGTCCAGCGCCAAGTCGATGTCAGTCTGGGGCAATTCGTAGTTGGCGAGGCGCCCGGCTTGGTACGCCTCGTAAGCCGACAGGTCGAAGTGCCCGTGCCCGCTCAGGCAGAACAGGATCGACGGCTCGGCCTGAGCCTCCTGCGCTTCTCTTGCCAGCCTGACGACTTCAGCGATGGCATGGGCCGACTCAGGCGCCGGCAAGATGCCCTCGGTCCGGGCGAACAGCGTTGCGGCCTCGAATGCGTCTAGTTGCTGCACTGCCACTGCCTCGATCAGCCCGCGCTTATGGAGCGAGCTCAGAAGCGGCGACATGCCATGGTATCTCAGGCCTCCGGCGTGCACCGCGGGCGGGATGAATGAGTGACCCAGAGTGTACATCTTCACTACCGGGGCCTGCCCGGCCGAGTCGCCGTAGTCGTATGCGTAAGCGCCCCGCGTGAGGGATGGACAGGCGGAGGGCTCCACCGCGATAGCCCTGGGTGCGGAAGCGTTCGCGGCGGCTTTGAGCGATGGCCCGAGAAAAGGCAGGGCGATTCCGCCGAAGTTGCTCCCTCCGCCGCAGCAGCCTACGACGATGTTAGGCTGTTCGCCGGCCATCTCCATCTGTTGCTGCGCTTCGAGGCCTATGATGGTCTGGTGCAGCAGGACGTGGTTGAGCACGCTGCCCAGGGAGTACTGGGTCCCGGGATGGGCGACGGTGTCCTCGACTGCTTCGCTAATGGCGATGCCGAGGCTGCCTGGCGAAACAGGGTGGGTCTTCAGTATTTCGCGGCCAAACTGGGTCTTGTCGCTGGGGCTTG
>CAYZHL010000325.1:0-1586 GCA_964478095.1 uncultured Clostridia bacterium
TCCTTTGCCGCATCGGTTTGTCTGATGGAACCGAACCGACACACCTGGCTGCAGACACCGCATCCCACGCAAGTCTCTGCATCGATCTGCACGTTCTCGCCGTCCACATAGAGCGCCGGACACGCCACGTGCAGGCATGCTTTGCATTTGCGACATGTGTCTTGGTCCACCTGGCAGGCGGGGCGCCGGACTGCCAGTCGCTTGAGCAGCGCGCACGGGCCGCGGGCGATGATCACGGAAGGGCATGGGCTTCCCATGGCGACCGCGATGGCCTCGCGCACCTGAGCTAGGCCGAACGGATCCACGGTCTGGACCAGCTCGATGCCGAGGGCGCGGACCAGCGCTTCCAGCTGTGCCTCGCGCGCGGGCGTTCCGGAAAGAGTGAAACCCGACCCTGGGTTCTCCTGATGCCCGGTCATGGCTGTGATGCGGTTGTCCAGGATGATGGTGATTACCCCCACGCCATTGTAGGCCGCGTCTAGTAGTCCCGTCATTCCGGAGTGGAAGAACGTCGAGTCGCCGATGACGGCTATAGTGCGGGCGGGCTTGTCGGGCCTGAGGATGTCCAGAGCCGTCTGGAATCCGAGCCCGGCGGTGATCGACGCGCCCATGTCGATGCAAGTATCTATTGCGGAAAACGGCGGCGTAGCGCCAAGGGCATAGCAGCCAATGTCTCCCGAAACCATCACCGGCAATTTGCCGAGCTCATAGAAGACTCCCCGATGCGGGCATCCGGCGCAGAACATGGGCGGCCGTCCCACTACCTGCTCAGCCTCGCGGCCCGGGGCTAGGAGGCTATCCAGTTCACCGGCTGTGCCGAATGCGCCGGAGTCGGGTGGCGCGCCCGCAACGCCTGCAGGCCTGCCGTCAGCATCGGCAAGCGCCGGAGCAAGACTCAGTGCCACAGTGCGCGAGTCCAGCTCGCCGATGCGGGGGATGAGGGATTTGCCCACTATGGGATGTTCATCTCCCATACCCAGAGCGCGGACTGTCTGTTCGAGGAAGGGTTCTAGCTCTTCGATGATGACTACCTGCTCCACCTGCGAGATGAAGCTTCGCGCCAGGGCGGCAGGGAATGGGAAACTCATGCCCAGCTTGAGGTAGGAGGCGCTGCCGCCAAGCACTTCGCGGGCGTACTGGTAGGCCACACCGCCGGATATCACGCCGAGCCTCGTCGAACCCCACTCGATCCGGTTCATGGGCGAGGATTCCGCATATGCCTGCAGACGGGCCAGGCGTTCCTCCACCGCTGCGTGCCGGGGGCGCGCCACTGCCGGAACGAGCACGTGCTTGGTCATTGTGCGCTCGTAGGCGGGCGCAGTCGCCTCGGTGCGCTCGCTTGTCGTCACAGGGCTCTTACCGTGAGCGATCCTGGTCGTCACGCGGAGCAGCACCGGTGTATCGTATTCCTCGCTCAGCTCAAAGGCCATTCTCGTGAAGTCGAGCGCCTCCTGGCTGTCGGATGGTTCGATCAGCGGCAGTTTCGCAGCCTGAGCGTAGTAGCGGTTATCCTGCTCATTCTGGGAGCTGTGGCAGCCCGGGTCGTCCGCGGTGACGATCACAAGCCCCGCATTGACTCCTGTGTA
>CAYZHL010000325.1:1596-2084 GCA_964478095.1 uncultured Clostridia bacterium
GAGGAAGAGAAGAGGGGATCGGCAGCCACGTTCAGGCCTACATGCTTCATGGCGCACAGCGTCCTGACGCCTCCCAGGCTCGCGCCGAGCGCTGCCTCAAGGGCGGTTTTCTCGTTTACCGACCACTGCGATCGGACCTCTCGATAAGTTGCCATGTTCTCCAGGATCTCAGTGCTGGGAGTGCCCGGGTAGGCCGAGGCGAACCTGACCCCGGCTTCCCAGGCTCCACGGGCCACCGCTTCGTTTCCCGACATCAAGGTCTTCAAGTACATCCCTCCCACGCGATAGACGCGACGAAACACCAAACGAGTAGCAGGAACTGATGAGGTTTTCAACACATGATGCCGAACATCCTTCATAACCCGTACTAGCCGGCGGCTGGCCTTCTCCCGGGCCGCGCTTAAGGTGTTGATGCCAATGCTGCCGGCTTCCCTGCTTCACATCGGTTCCGAGGCGCCCATCGCCTGCCTCAGGCCCAGTGAAGAGAA
>CAYZHL010000325.1:2228-2554 GCA_964478095.1 uncultured Clostridia bacterium
CGACCCTACAGGCAGCGTACTGCATCGCATACACCGACGCGACGGTTGGCTCGATTTCTGCCTGTGCATGGTGGAAGGCCTCTCCGTACGCGAGACCGCAAGGATCCGTAGTCGCGGTGGACCGGATGGGCACGGCCCGAGCAGGCGTGGTACGTCATGAAGAGCGCCTGCGCGACGTGCTTTCCCACATGATGTCGGAAACCGCCGATCCGTGTGCGTTCAAAGACTACGCCTCGCTTCCGGCGCGGATGGACTGGCCCGGCCGCGTCAACTGGATCGGCAGACGCAAAGGGCGGTTCAATACCTCCGACCGCCTCGATCCCGGC
>CAYZHL010000326.1:0-2553 GCA_964478095.1 uncultured Clostridia bacterium
GGGCTCGTTACTCAGATAATCGACCCGCTCATTGTCTTCCTGGCGCCGGTGTACATTCCCGTTGAGCGCTTGCCGCGGTTTCTGCAGCATACGGCGAAGCTCCTCCCTACTACATACGTTGCTAATGCCCTGCGCGCATCAGCGGCAGGCTGCGTCACGAGCCGAACCTGGCGTCAAATCGGATTCTTAGCCGCATGGACGCTCTTGTCACTCTGGGCCGCGTCCCGCAAGCTCGCCTGGCGCGCCTGTGAGTGACCCCCCGATCCGCGCCACGATCACGAGCGATAGAGACTTCGCGGACTCTGTGAAGGTACGATACAATTGGGCTGCATCGATTGAGAAAGCGAGGCATGCTCATGTCTAGTATCGACAGGAAGGACCTAAGGGGTGTGTTCGCTCCGATTCCGACGCCGCTGGGCGAGGACGGGGAGGTCTCGCTGAGCGCGGTTCGCGGCAACATGGAGCGGTGGGCCAGTTCTGGACTTGCCGGGGTTGTGGTGTTCGGGTCGAATGGGGAGGCGCCTTATCTGTCGTGGGACGAGAAGGTGCGCCTGATGGAAGCGGTTATCCAGGCAAATAGCGGCCGTAAGCTGGTCATCGCCGGCACGGGGCAGGAAACCACACGCGATACCATTCGGCTGACGCGGAAGGCAGCAGAGCTCGGCGCGCAGGCCGCGCTGGTATTGCCGCCGCACTTCTACAAGAATGCAATGACAAATGTCGCTTTAGCCGCCCACTACAGAATGGTCGCCGATGAGTCTCCGATTCCGGTTATCATCTACAACATGCCGGGCAACACAGGTCTCAACCTGGGCTCGGAACTCGTGGCCGAGCTTTCGAATTACCCCAACATCGTCGGGCTAAAGGATAGCTCGGGCAATATCGTGCAGATTGCTGAGATAGTAGCGATGGCCAAGGAAGGCTTCGCAGTGTTCGCCGGGTCCGGCAGTTACCTCCTGCCTACGCTGGCTGTTGGCGGGGTGGGAGCGACGGCTGCCGTATCGAACGTGTTTCCCGATGAGTGCGCCGCCGTTATCAGCCTGTTCGATCAGGGAGACATTCAGGGAGCTCGCCAGTTGCAGCTCAAGCTGATGGAGGTCAACCGGGCAGTCACTAGCAGATGGGGCGTGCCTGGGCTCAAGGCCGCGCTAGACATCATCGGACTGTATGGCGGCCCACCGCGTCGGCCGATGTTGCCGCTGGGCGAATCTGACCGTCAGGAACTTGCGAGGATAATCGATCGTACGGGTTTCCTGAGCCGGACTGGGCTCTCCCGCGAATAGGTCGGGGAACAGGCCGCGGAACAGATCGCGCAATAGGTTGCCGCACAGGCCACGGTTTGCATCAGGGCACGGTCTCGTCCGGCGGTTCGCAGGCGCTATTGTCGCGGTAGGCCAGGGCGAGCGCGCGGCGGGTTACGGTTTGGTAGTAGTCTTTCATGATGGCCATGAAGTCAGAATTGTACAGAACTCGGTCGCGTGCCCAGAACTCGGGCACGCCCAGACGGTGTATGATGCCAACGGGCGTTTCTGGGGCTGTCACGTCGACCTGCACCGATTGAGCAGCTGCGACATCTCCCGTCCAGAAGGAATCGAGCCCATCCTGGATCAGGGGAAGGAGCTGCTCTACCACACCAGGCCCGATCTCGGATGCATTGCCGCTGCTCTGGGCTGCGCTGCCGGGCTTGCAGTCGCTGCCTTCGGCTCGGTCTCCGTCGGCGCGTGCGCGTGCGGCGCTTGCCTCAGCGGAAGCCGCGGCGGCCTGGGCGCGCTTCTCACGCAGGGCAGCCAGCAGATGCTCCCTGGACATCCCCCGAAGCAGCAAGAGGAGAAACGGGTCGCGATCGAACTCTGTGCCGAGGGTGTAGAATACTGCCGCGATGTGCTTGCATGGATTAGCCCAATCAGGGCATGTACATGACATGTCGATATCCTGCTCGGAGCGGGGGAAGAGCTGGGTGTCGCACTGCACGAACGCGTCTTCGATATTCTCCGGCATCTCGCCGGCGAGCAACCGGGCGGCGAACGAAGCACGCTCGGCCATGGCCGACGCTGCTTTGTCCCAGTCGGAGTCGCTCAGGGGTTCGATGTGGATAGTGACCCTGTAGGGCCTCTTGCGCGACCCCTGCACTCGGGCATCGATTCTTCCCGGGCGCACCTTTACCTCCAGCACATTGCCTTGCCGCGCATACGTCCTTCCTCGTTGCAGGCGGTTTGACCAGCCCAGCCGTTCAAGGGCGGATATCCATCTCTTGGCCCACCAAGTGCCGCCGAACTCGTCTTTCCTGGCCATCCTACTGCGCCCCCTCGTCTTCAGTAAGGCTCTCGCGCCTCAGCACGAACAAGTCGCGAAGCTGGTCGGTGGACATCTCGGTGATCCAGTCCTCCCCTGTGCCGATTATCTCCTCCGCAAGAGCTTTCTTCTCCTGTATCAGCTGGTCGACGCGTTCCTCCACTGTTCCGGGGCACACGAACTTGTAGACATGAACATTCTTGGCCTGGCCTATGCGGAACGCCCGGTCGGTGGCCTGGTTCTCGACAGCCGGGTTCCACC
>CAYZHL010000327.1:0-2528 GCA_964478095.1 uncultured Clostridia bacterium
GCCAGGCCCAGTCAGCATTGGGTAGCATGTACACAACACCTCCGACATTACTGAAGATTCGCTAGAATTCGGCAGCATCCCTTCATAAGTCTAGAGGGAAGCGGCTTGCATCTGTTGCATGATGACAGCAGTCCGTTGGAAGAAACTTCACGTTCAGGGCCAGGCCTGCAATCACAGACTCGGCACGGACCTGGCGATACGGTTCCTAATTGAACTGGGCTTCCGCGCGTGACGGCGGCGTGTGACAATCGGGCGCCGATTGTGAGTGGTACACTCGAAGCAGGCGTTATCTGCGCGGCTCAGGGCGGAAAGATGCCTCCGGGACTCATCACTCCTGTTGCTGGCCATCGACTATGAGGGCGACCCGGTGGTAATCGAGCTGAAGCGGCGAAAGACCCCCTGTGAGGCAGTGTCACGGTTGCTTGGCTACAGATCATGGGTTGGGATGATCGCATGACGTATGGGTTCATCTCAGCGGGCGGAAGGGGCCAGATGGATACGTTGCTTACCACGGGAGCAGGCGATATGGGAGCCGGGCATGTTTGCGAACCAGAATAGCGCATGCCGACTGCGCAACAAGTTCACGTTGGAGCGACTGCTAAAGAGATTCGACGCAGAAGACTGAATGGAACGCACCGAACTAACCGCGCGTGTAGGCCATGACTACGGTCAAGCCGATTTAGGGCAGGACGGGGCAGGGGTGATAGTAAGTGGCTTGTCACCTTTCGTGGGTCGATTTCTCCGAAAGCGACCGTCGCACGATGCTCAGCATCATCAGCATGTTTAGCGGCAAGGATACCGTCGATGAACTTGGAATTGGGTCAGTTCGCGATGCCTTTGCCAACAGGTTCTTCCCGGGCACGAGTACTATCCACACCCGCGCCAAGTACATGCTTTTCGTGCCGTGGGCGTATCAGCGCGTCGAGCAGACTCGTCTGGGCAAAGACGCGGCTCGCAAAAGGCTGAGAAGAGGTCACGAGGATCGAGGTGCGGACCATCGATGCGCTACTTGAGTCTTCCGACACGAGCGGTCTCATAGGCAAGGAAGCCAAGGACCGACTCCAGCGATTCCCTAGCAGCGTCTACTGGGGCGGTCTCTACTCATGGGGCATACGCCGATGCCCCGGATCACAGTCATACTACTTTGAGCGAATATACCCTCGGAGGCTGCAGCGAGATTCGTCACCCAACTGGGATCCCTATCTCCCCTCGATTCCGGACGAGTTCCCCGACGAAGCTAGCTTCCAGCTTACTCACGAAGAAGCTATGTATCTGATGGATCGCATACGCATATCGCACCCAGATAGCCTTATGACTGTGTTGCTTGATTGTGGTAGACCGACGTATACTGGCTTCCTGTGGCAGCAGCCGGTGGTGGAGCAGCTCGAGGCCGATCTCGGGGCTGACGTGGAGCATGCCAGGGACTTCTCCGAGACCATGTGGGGGGCCACCGTATTGTACAACCTGATGCTTGCCCAGCTCCGCGACGGCGACAGCCCGGAATATCGTGACGATCTACGCCAATGGGCTCTGGCCATCCGGGATAGGTGGGACGTTCTCGCCGGGTGGGCCTCATCGCCGGCGGCCTTCTGGGGCAGTACGGCCTTGCGGAGCGCCAGAATACCCCCGCGAACCCGCATGTTCATCGAGAACTGGTTCCGGCTGGTATACTCAGGCAATCCGGAGGGCATGGCCGAGAACGAGCGGGCTCGCGAGCTCATCAAGAAGAGAGAGCTCATGCTAAAGGGGAGCCGCGCCAGGCTCTCCAACGAACGGGCTCTTAACCAGTGGACAGGCCGTTCCGGCTACTTCCAGCTCAACTACAGATGGCTGATTGCCTTTCGCCTGCTGAGCGACATACTAGACAGCTATGAGAGGGAGTGCGACAATGCTTGATCCCACTGCTAGGCAGGTATACCTGGAACAGCTGATGCCGCCTGAAGGATGCTCTCTGGACCTCGCCTTAGCATGCACCTACTCTCTCGATCTGATTACGCTTCTTCTGGCGCCATTGGCAATGGCCTTCTGCGATGTAGACGGCAAGGAAGCTGCTCTGGCGCAGCCGCTGGTCGTGGCGGAAGCCGTGCGGCGTGCTGCCGACCGGGTGATGGTGTTCTGCCACAGGGGGCGAATTGCGGTTCCCGCGTCCAGCACCTCGCTTTACTCCTACCTCGAACCCATGGTGATACAGGCGAGGCCGCGAGACGGGTCATTCCACCCTAAGGTGTGGCTCCTTAGGTTCGCGCATTCATCAGGCCAGGCGCTGTACCGACTGATTTGTCTTTCGAGGAACATGACATTCGATAGATCGTGGGACGTGTCGGTCTGCCTGGAGGGCCAAGTGAACCACGGCAGGGTGAGGGGCTACTCAAGCAATCGACCCCTCAGGGACTTTGTGCGGTCGCTCCCTGGGTTTGCGACAGACGAAGTGACTGAGCGAGTGCATGAGAACATCCAGCTCATGGCCGATGAAGTGGGCAGAGTTCCGGCATGGGAGATTCCGGATGATTTCGACGGACTGGAGTTCT
>CAYZHL010000328.1:0-258 GCA_964478095.1 uncultured Clostridia bacterium
CTGGGCCGTAGTAGGGTTTCTGATTTCCTGGACGCTGTCGAATGTTGCAGCCGGGGTGAACCTTCCTGCGTATTTCGCGATGCTGGCCAAGTGCATACCGCCTGAGGCGCGGGGCGGCCTCTTTGGCTGGGGCGGCGCGGTTTCCGGAATTGTTGGAGTGGCTGCAGCTGAGTCCGCTGGAGTGGTCCTCGCCAGCCTGGCTTTTCCCGGCAACTTCGCGCTTTTGTTTACCGCTGCGGCGGTGATCCTCACTGCGTC
>CAYZHL010000328.1:361-1934 GCA_964478095.1 uncultured Clostridia bacterium
CGGGAGGCGACAGGAAATACGCCTGGGCCGTAGCCGCCATAGCTGCTCTGTCGTTTGCTCTAGCAGCTGCGTCCTTCTACTCGACCTACGCCGTCAGGGAGCTTGGAGCCGGCACGCGCGACGTGGCCCGTTTCACAGCGATCACGCTCGGCGCATCGGTAGTCGGCATGCCTCTCCTCGGCCGAATCGCCGATAGGCGGGGGCACAAGCTTAGCCTGGAGATCACCGCCATATGCTTTGCCGTTGCTGCCGCCCTGGCGCTCTTCGCCGGCTCGGTGGAGTCGGTGTATGCCGTGGTCTTGCTCTCTGGCATAGGCATGAGCGGCATTTCAGTCAGCCAGAACCTGTTGCTGTCGGAGTTCGCCCCAACGCACGCGGATGTCCCCATGTACATAGCCTTCTCATGGCTCGTCCTCGCACCGTTCCGAACCGGAGCGCCGATCGTGGCCGGGCTGGTTTCGGACCTCGCGAGCTTCCACGCGATGTTCTGGATAGCACTCGTCGCCGCGGCCCTCTCCCTCGCTGTGCTGGTAATAGCCGTGCGCGAGCCCAGGCACAGGTAGCGTGGCGCGGGCAGCCGCACCGACAGCCGCACCGACAGCAGCACAGACAGCAGCACAGACAGCCGCACAGACAGCCGCGCCGGCAGCATGGCCGCGTCGCATCAATAGCGCAGCCGTCTCACTACTTCCAGACCCAGGCGGAGCAGCACGTCACTGCATACCCGCGTCCTAAAGCCTATTGCCCCCTGCAACATCCGGGCAAGCCGGCTGCGGGCGCCCACTACCGACAGTGCACGCATCGAGAAGGAGCTGGTCTTGCCGGCGGGTGTGAGAGATTCCACGTATGATCCGGCGGCCTCAACAGCCTTGGCGATCTCCAGGCCAATGTCGGACCATTGCATGTACTCGTCTAGCCATGGCGCGATCTCCTGTGTCAGCTTCTTGTTGGGGTTGGTGCGCAGCAGTTCGGCGGAGGCTTTCATCTCGAGCATGTAGGATGATAGGATGCCGGCTGCCTCAATGAGCGCACCGCGGTCAACCCGGTACTTGGCCTCGTCGACTACATGCACCAGACGCGGCGGATCGTCGGGGTGTAGCGGACTGATGGCGCAGGCGTCTCGGAACATCTCGAGCGCTCCTACTGACGCCTCGCCTACGACGCGCGCAGCGGATGCTCTCCATGCGGCCTCGGCATCGTAGCGCTCCGGGTCGTTCATGTAGATAGCCGCTGCTACCAGCGCGATCTTGGAGGCTTCCGCCTGGTTCATCGGGTTCAGGAAGAATCCGCGGCTTACCTCTCGGAGCTCAGGGCTTCTGCCTGTGTATGGCCATATATGCAGTTCGCCCTTCATGCTGGCGTCGTTCACCGGGTAGTTGTCCCAGAAGGTTACCGGGCGCCTGAGTGTGGCCACGACTGCCTTTGTGTGCTCGTATGACAGCTCTTGTGAGCATACCCTGGGCCCGGTCCACATGATGTCTATCTCCGGGTGCAGCCCATTTCCTATCTCGAGCAAATACTCGGTAGACGGGTCTCCATGATACTGTGTAGGGCAGACAAGGAGCCTGGCTTG
>CAYZHL010000328.1:1994-2510 GCA_964478095.1 uncultured Clostridia bacterium
AGACGATCCCTAACCTTGTTGGCCAGAGAGACCTGGGCGGCGGCTAGGCTGCCAAAGGCTTTGCGGTCAGCTTCATTGGCAAGTTCGGCCGGTATGTCGTCCAGAAGCAGCGCAAAGTCGCGTGCGCCTGCATCGAGCAGAGCGGTCATCTTTGCCACGAGTGCATCCGCATCTCGCTTGTCGGAGTAGCGCAATGACAGGCCGGGGCTGACGGCGCAGACAAAGGAGATGTTGACTGAGCGGGCGTGCGACGCGAGTCGCTTCAGTTTGGCCATCTGCTTCGAAGGATAAGGGATTCGCCACTTCTGCCTATGGTATGGATCATCTTTCGGGGCGTATATGTACGCATTCATGCCCACTTCCGACATGAACGACAGCATGTCCAGGCGTTCTTCGTGAGTCCATGGTTTTCCGTAGAAGCCCTCCACAATCCCTCGCCAGGCGAATCCGCTCACCTTTGATACCTCCCCGGAATCTCATGATCACTCAATTCAAGAGCAACGCGGGGTTGTCATT